>DSDX01000079.1 GCA_011048485.1 Candidatus Aminicenantota bacterium
GGCTGAGAGGCCAGATGGCCTCGGTCCGGGCCCCTGAGGACGAGGGCTTGGAGGGCGACCTGGAGGAGAGGTTCTTCCGGGCGGGCCGGGCGGCCATCGACGAGGACGCGGCAGAGGTCATCGTGCTCGGCTGCGCCGGATTGGCCGGCCTGGACAAGCGGCTCGGGGAGCGGCTGGGCGTCCCGGTGCTCGACGGCGTCGCCTGCGCGCTGATCCTGGCCTCTGGGATGGCCCGCTGCGGGGTCGCGACGAGCAAGGCGGGGCGCTATAACCCGGGCGTGTGAGGCGGCCCATGAATAAGAAGATCTACTCCGGAGCGACGCCCGAGGCCGTCCGCCGCGACCTCGCGCCGCTCGTCGACTTCGGCGAGCAAGGGACGCCGCTCGCGGAGGTCGGACGGCTCATCGACGAGCGCCTCGCGCCGCACCTCGCGGACTACGGGCTTCCCTCATTCCATTCCTTCTTCAATACGCCGCCCGAGGCCGGGGCCGAGCTGGGCGCGGCCGCCGCCCTGCGCCACAACCAGGGCGTGACCAACTGGCAGGTCTCGCCGGGCGGGGCCGTGCTCGAGGAGATGTGCGGCGAGGCGCTGGTCCGCCTGTTCGGATTCCCGGAGACGGCCGAGGCGACGTTCATGTACTGCGGAACGTACGCCAACCAGCAGGCCCTGTACCTGGCCCTTCACCGCAAGGCCGAGGATCGCGGGTTCGACCTGGCGGCCAAGGGCTTGCGCGGGTTCGGCAAGCCCGAGCGGCTGGCCGTGGCCGTGTCGGAGCAGGCCCACTTCTCGATCCGCCACGCCGTCCGCATGCTGGGGCTCGGCGAGGACAGCCTCATCCGCATCCCGGTCGACGGGCGCCAGCGGATGAACGTCGAGGCCCTCGGGGAGGTCCTGTCGAACAAGAGGATCCGGGAGGACGTCTTCGCCGTCGTGGCCACGACCGGGACGACCTCGACGGGAGCCGTCGATCCCGTGGACGCGGTCGTCGACCTGTGCGAGGGGACGCGAATTTGGGTGCACGCGGACGGCGCGTACGGATTGGCCTACGCTCTGGTGCCGGAGTTCGGGCCTCTTTTCGCGGGCTTCGAGCGGGCCGATTCGGTCACCTGGGACCCCCACAAACAGCTCGGAGCACCCATCCCCAGCTCGGTCCTGTTCGTCAAGCGGCGGGAGGAATTCCGGCGGATGGCCATCTACGGGGAGTATTTCAACCGTGAGGGCGATCCCCGCCCCAACCCGGGGCTGAGATCGGCACCGTCGACCCGGCCGATGTCGGCCCTGGCGTTGGTGGCGTCGCTCAAGCACCAGGGGCTGGCCGGGGTGCGGGAGAGACTGCGGGCGCCGCTCGCAGCCATCTCGGGATTCGCCGAGGCCCTGGCCGGCGCGCCGGACGTCGAGGTCTGCCACATTCCCGACACGGGGATCCTGTGCCTGCGCCTGGTGCCGGAGGGGGTGGCGGCAGAGCGGCTCGACGCCCTCCAGGTCCGGATCTACGAGCGGATGCAGGCGAGCTGGGAGCGCTCGGTCGGCATCACCCGGATCAACGGCCGGATCGCCCTGCGCTTTGTGGCCGTCTCCCCCGCCGTTACCACGGCGTCGCTCCTCGAGTCGGTCGCCGCCGCGAGGGACCTCGCCAAGGGCCATTGATCGGGGCCGGACCTCAGCTTCACGCCTTGCCTGAGATGGCCGGTCGCGGACTCAGCGACAGCCGGTCCTTTGCCGAATCCCCCGAACATGCAGCGCCATCGGCACGAGCAGGCTTAGCTTCCGCGTTCGGAATGGGAACGGGAGTCGCGAGGCCTTGGTCGTAGGGATAGGACAGCCTGGCCGCTTAGTTGACGGACTTATTGACGGCTTCGAGATAATCGCGGATTCGATCCCTTGACCGCAAAGACGTCAACTTGGGAGGAACGCTCCGCGTTCCCCTCCAACCGGCGTCGGGAAGCCCGATATCCCGGCCGGGGACGCATGTGGGCGGAAAGCTCACTCTAGGGCCGGTCCAGTGTCAGGGTATCAGGCCACCGGGAAAGCCAAGCCCGGCGACGCTGAAATAATCCCGCAACAAGCCTATGACCCTAGGCTCGCTGACGCTTCTCGGCCGCCCGGGCCCGGTTCTCTTGGACCCGGAACTTCACGATGCGGGCGATCATTCCGTGAGGGATCCGGGTCCCGAGCGGGAACCGCACCGTCCCCTTGGAGGTTTTGTAGGCCGCGAGCTCCCTCCTGAACTCATCGACGCCGCTCGACGTCGGGAAGAACGAGATGTGCTTCTCGAACGCGGCGAAATAGACCAGGGGGCCCTCAAACGCATAGGCAGGCATCCCATAGCGGATCTTTTCCTCAGCGTCCGGCGCCGCCTTCAGGATCGTCGCCCGGATCTTCCGCAGGACTTCGCGGACGTCCGGCGGGAATCCGGCGATATAGGCGTCGACGCTCTTGGCCGCGGCCGTCCCCTTCTTCATCGGAAGCCTATTTCAGCCGGACGCTGCGGTCGATCATGCTTAGGAATTCCTTGCCATCCGGCTGCGTCATGTAGGTCTCGGAGACGTATTCGTCCGGGGAGACGATCTTGATGATCATCCGGACTGGCGTCTCTCCGCCCAGCGGATCTGCCCAGCTGCCTTTGAACGTGTAGGTTTTCTTGGCTGCATCGTACATCCCTCTCAGGAGATAGAAGCTGGTCGACGAATTGTCGATCCAGAAGGTCGTATAAGCCTTGGCGATGTTGTCGTATCCCGAGATCTGAAGACCTTCGAATGGCTGGCCCATCATCTCGCCCTTGTAAGTCAGGCGGACATACCGGCCGCCCAGGATCACCTCACCCTCATTGGTGTTGACCGATTCGGTCGGCGGGGCGCCGGGCATCGCCCACATCTTGGCTTCGACCTTCCAGCGGCCGGCGAAGTACTCGAGGGCCTTGTGTTCGGCCGTGACCGCCGCGGCCTTCGTATAGGCCTCCATGGCTTTGGCCTGGTCCTGTTCGGGCATCTGGGCCGAGCCCAGCGCAGCGGACAGGATGCCAAACGTGAGTGTGATCGCGATTTTTTTCATCGGCGGACTCCTTTCCTTCCACTCTAAACCATAATTCCTATTAAATCAATAGGGATTTGGATGATCAGGCCCCGCGGGCCCAGCGCGAACCGCCCTTGGCGCTGCTTGTCATTGTCCTAAGCGGCCAGGGCTCCGACCCAGTAGAGGGCCAGGTTGAAACGGCGGCCCCGGTTGTCGGTCTGTCCGACCTTTATTCGTATCTGATGGAGTCGGCGGGATTGGCGGCGGCGGCGCGGCAGGTCTGGGCGCCGATCGTGACCGCGGCGACGAAGAAAGCGGCCAGGGTGGCGCCGAGGAACATCGGGACCGTCAGGTCGATCCGGTAAGCGAAGCTCTCAAGCCAGGACCGCATCGCGAAGTAGCCGACGGGCCAGGCGATGACGTTGGCGACGACCACCCACTTCATGAACTCGCGGGAAAGCAGGACGACAACCCCCGAAGAAGAGGCGCCGAGGACCTTGCGGATGCCGATCTCTTTCGTCTTCTGCTCGGCCGTGAACGAGGCCAGGCCGAGCAGGCCCAGGCAGGCGATGAGGACGGCCAACCCGGCGAAGGCGCTGAACATCGTCCCCAGGCGTCTCTCGACGCGGTAGGCCCGGTCGAAGATCTCGTCGAAGAAGGCGTATTCGAAGGGGTATTCCGGCGCGAACTTCTCCCAGGTCCGGCGGACGAAGGCCAGGGCGGCGGGAATGTCGCCGCCGCGGAGCTTGATCGAGACGCGGTTCGATCGGGCCGGGTCCAGGAAGATGAAGAGGGGCATGATGGACAGGTGCAGGGAGTGCATGTGGAAGTCCTGGAGCACTCCGACGATCCTCCCCGTCGCTTTGCCCTCGCGCGTGAGGCCGAATTCGCGGCCGATGGGATCGTCCCAGCCGAGGGCCTTCTGGGCGGATTCGTTGAGGAGGAACGCCCCGCCGGCGTCGGAGGGATAGTCCCGCGAAAAGCTCCGTCCGCGCGCGAGTTCGAGGCCGTAGAGCTCGGGGAGATCGTAGTCGGCGTCGATTCGGTAGATCGGGATCTCAAGGTCTTCCGGCCGCCCCGGCCACTGGGCGTGCGTGCTCGACGTCACGTTGTTCGGAAGGCAGGAGGAGGCGGCGACTCCAACGACGGCGGGGTGCGACCGAAGCTCGTTCTGAAAGGCCCCGAGGGCCGTCCGGACGCCCCCCCGAGGGGTCAGCACGAGGATCTGGTCCCGGTCGTAGCCCATGTCGGTGTTCCGGATGAAGGCGAGCTGGCCGCTGACCACGATTGTGCAGATGATGAGGGCGATCGAGGCGGCGAACTGGAAGACGATGAGGCCGTTGCGCAGGCCTCGCCCCCTAGCCCGCGAAGCCCCGGTCCCTTTGAGGGCCGCGACGGGCCGGAAGCCCGAGACGAACAGGGCCGGGTAGCTCCCCGCGATCGCTCCGACGACCGCGGCGAGAAGGACCAGCCCGGGCACGAGGGCGGCGTCGCGGAACGGATCGAAGGCGATGTCGCGCTCGACGAACCTCCGGAAGGCCGGCAGGGCGGCCAGGACGAAGCCGACGGCCAGCATCAAGGCCAGGAAGGTCAGGACCATGGCGTCGCCGAGGAACTGGCGGACGAGCTGCCCTTTCCCCGCCCCGACGACCTTGCGCAGGCCGACCTCCTTGGTCCTCTTGAGGGAGCGGGCTGTGGCCAGGTTCATGTAGTTGACGCAGGCGATGACCAGGACGAGGACCGCGATCGAGGCGAAGAGATTGACGAAGCGGGCGTCTCCGATCAGGCCGAAGTCGAAGTTGGCCCGGGAATGGAGATGGATGCGGGTCAGGGCCTGGAGGAAGTAGCGGGAGTGCCGGCCTTCATGCCTCCAACCGCGCTCGGCCTCGTACTTGGCGATGAAAGGCACGAGCTTGATCTCCAGGTCCCGCGGGTCGGCGCCGTCCTCGAGAAGGACATAGGTGTAGTAAGAGTTGCTGCCCCAACGGGTCAGGTCGGTCTGCTGGATCTTGCCTATCGTCTCGAAGGGGGCCACGACGTTCATGACGAAGTGGGAGTTCATTGGGAGATCGCGAAAGACGCCGGCGACCTTGAACTCGGAGTCCATCTCGTAGGCCTGGAGGGCGAGCGTCCGGCCGACCGGGTCGTCGCCGCCGAAGAAGCGGGCCGCCGCGCTCTCGGACAGCAGGACCGAGAAGGGGTCCGTCAGGGCGGAGCCCCCTTCGCCGCGGACGATCGGGAAAGAGAAGATCTCGAAGGTCTGGGGGTCGGTCCAGTGGATCTCGCGTTCCATGAAGCTCTTGTCGCCGACGCGGACGAGGACGTTCCCCCAATTGTCGATCCGCGTCGCCGCGAGGACCTCGGGGAAGTCCTGGGCCATCGCCGCGGCCAGCGGTCCGGGCGTGACGGCGAAGACGTTGGAACCAAGATAGACATTGCCGGGCTGTTCTTGGACGACCCGGTAGATGTTCCGGGCGTTGGCGTGATAGTGGTCGTAGCTCGTCTCGGTCCGGACGAAGAGCATGATAAGGATGAAGACGGCCATGCCCACGGCCAACCCGAGGATGTTGAGGGCCGAGTAGGCCTTGCTCCGCTTGATGTTCCGCCAGGCGACGGTCAGATAGTTCTTGAACATGGGATTCTCCGCACCATAAGACTCGAGAACGGGCCGTTTGGTTGTCGCATGACAGGAGACCTCTTTAGCGATAAAGTTAAGGTATGACCGAAGCAGCCATGAGACATCATCTTGGATACCCTTTGGTCCCAAAGCTCATCGCCGGCTTCCTGGCGGTGGCCTGCCTGGGAGGGGTCTCCGCCTGCGGGCGGGCACCGAGTTCCGCCGAGGAGCCTCTCGTCGTCACGACCTTCGTCGAGTTCCCGGACGAGTTCCTCCGGCTCGAGGTCATGGTGGACAGCCTTCGGACTTTCGGGGGACGGCTCAAGAACGCACCCGTTTGGGCCTACGTGGCCGAGGAGCTTCTCGGCTCCCCGTCCGGGTCGTTGGATACGGCTAAAAGACTGGGAGCCGAGGTCCGGAGCATTTACGCTCCTGAAAACGTGACCTGGTTTCCCCTTGTCCGCAAGGTCTTCGCCGCGGCCCACGCCGAGGCCCAGGCCTCGGGCCGGGCCTCGGTCCTCGCCCGGCTCGATCCCGACACGATCTTCATTGACGAGCCGGCCGAATACCTCCTCCCTGAAGGCAAGAGCTTGGGCTGGAGGCCGGTGTTCCACCGGAACATCGGCTCTCTCTTCGACGAACCGCTCGACGCCTACTGGAGCCGGGCCTACGAGGTCATGGGGATCCGCGACGAGGCCGTCTTTCCCATGATCACGCCCGCGGACGGGCACAGGATCCGGCCCTATTTCCAGGCGGGGTGCGTCGTCGTCAGGCCCGAGCGGGGCCTTTTGAAGAAATGGGAAGAGACTCTTGTCCGTCTCGCCGCGGACCCCCTCATCCGGGACCTCTGCGGGAAGGACCAGAGAAAGCGGACTTTCACCTTCCAAGCGGCCCTGACGGGGGCGGTCCTCAACCACCTCGAGCGGGGCGAGATGACGGCCCTCTCCGACCGGATCAACTACCCGCTCTTCTTCCGGGAGATGTTCGGCGGCGGGAAGGACTTCCACGACATGACCAGCGTCGCAACGGTCCGCTACGAATATTTTTTCCAGAACGCGCCGCCGGACTGGGATAAGACCATCCGGGGGCCCGCCGATCGGATCGCTTGGATCAAGGACCGGTTCGGATCGGAGGGCCAGGATCCCGATCACCTCGGCCGGTGATGACATAGTCGTCGCGAGATCGGAGCCGAGCGAGCTCATCTGCTGTTCCTGGAACGGCACTTCGCTCGTTCGAGGCGCGAAATACAGCCTGACCCCTAAGGCCAAGCTGACCAACGTGTATATCGACCCGGCCGCGGTCCATGGAAAAAGGCCCGCGCGCATCGTCGTCGTCGGGAGCATCAAGACTCCCGGCCAGCCCTCCAGTTTCTACTTGGAAGCCGTTGATTACGCCGATGGGTATGTCCCCGTTTGGCTAAAGGCCGGCGGTGATGATACGGATATCAAGATCTCGGACGCCGCCTTCGGTCAGTAAGAACGAGGAAACCGCTCACTTTTTCGCGACATAGACGCCATAACTGTAGTAGGCTCGATACTTCTCATACAGCTCGATCTCCCGTTTTTCCGCTTCAACTAATGCCCGTGCCTCTTCACTGTTCCCGTTCCGGCTCAGGAAACTCTCAAAGCTTTTCTGCAGGGGCCGATAAAAATTGTCCAGCCAGCAAGACTCCGGCAAAACAAAATAGCCGATCGGAGAATAGCCATGCTTCTCCAGCACGGCGATCTTCGCGGAAGCCACATCTATTTCGGGATATTCGCTCTCCCAATGCCTCTGAAGCTCTGGCGGGCGGGAGGCCGTCGTCCAAGTGATCTCCGAAACGACCAGCCGTCCGCCTCTTTTCAAATAGCGGCTCCAGTCGCTTACGCCCTTTTCAAAGCCGATATTGTAGATCGCGCCCTCGGACCAGATCACATCAAAGTCCTCGTCGGCAAAGGGCAGATCATCCATTGAACAGCACAGGGTCGATATTTTTTCAGAAAGCCCCAGTTCTTCCGCTCTCTCTTCAAGCACGTCGAGAAAGCCTTGAAGGAAGTCCACGGCTGTGATCTTCGCTCCCCGCAAACCAGCAAGGAATAGCGTGGAAGCCCCCGTCCCGCAGCCGATATCGGCGATTTTGAGCGGTTCGGTTCGGTCCACCATAGCCAAGCCGAGAGCCTTGTCCGACTCGGCATCCCCGCCCGGGCCCTGCCGGTTCGCATGCTTATAAAGATCGATCAAAAGTCGGTGATCATCCACTGATCTTTCCTATCGGCCAGCCCTTCCCGTCACGAAAGCGAGGTTATCCGGACGCCGGGCAGATGTCAATATCCTGTGACCGCGAGCGTCGCTGTCAGCGATCGGCATATTAAGCCGTCTGTCCGGAGGTCCGCGAGGGCGCAGGCCTGTCGCGGGAAATGTCGCCCATGTCGTCGACGTGTACGCCGGGTTGACTGGGGCGATGGGCCCTGTTACTCTTGAGTTGCGTTTGAGAAGGGAAGCGCGGCTGCGGGGAGGATTTCTCCGGGGGAGGGATCATGAAAAGCAAAGGCGGCCCCAAGGTCCGGGCCGCTGTCGCGGTCGCCGTCCTCATAGTGATCCTCGGCCCGGAAGCGGCCGGGGATGCTCAGGCGCGACGCGCGACGGAGCAGAGGATCACGGCAGCAAAGCATCCGGATATCCAGAAGATCGAAAAGGCTCCGGCCGCCCCCATCCCCTATCCGAACATCGCGATGGCGAAGGACGCGGCCGCTGGATCGAAGACCGCCAAGATGGCCGGACAGGCCGGACTGATCCACAAGGAATCCGATCTCGCAAGATCCGAGGGAGACGAGGTCGGAACAGCCGTGAAAAAGCTCGACACAGATTTCGGAAAGATCCTCTCCGGAAGACCGCTGAGCCGGGAGGAGCAACGGGCCTATCGGCAGGACTGGACGGAACTCATCGAGAAGGCGCGCGGGATCCTGAGGGGCCTCGATCAAAACGTCGTTGAAATCGAGGAGCTCCTCAAAGAGGCCGAAAAAGAGCTTGGGATCAAAAGGAGGCAGCCATCATGTTCCATGGAACGTCGAAGAGAACGGGAGTGCTACTCGGTATTCCGTTGCTAGGCGCGGCCATTATCGCGGGGTTACGTGGGGCTCCGGCGGCTCAAGAGTCCTTCCCCGACATGCCCACCTACAAC
>DSDX01000308.1 GCA_011048485.1 Candidatus Aminicenantota bacterium
GGCCGGGCCCGGGGACGCCTCCAGTCGCGGCCGGGGTGGTTAGTTGGGCTCAGATCTGGTCCTTGTGCTTCGGGCTCTTCCTCAAGGCTTCGACGACGTCCTTGACCTTCTGGTCGCTCGCCGCGTCGCAGACGAGCAGGGCCTCGCCCGCGTTGACGACGACGAGGTTCCGAACCCCGACAAGCGCCGTCAGCCGGCCCGGGTTCCAGACCAGGCAATCTTTGGCGTCGATGACGACGGTGTCGCCGCGGCAGGCGTTGCCGGCCGCGTCCTTGGGCCAGATCGTGGCCAGTGCCGACCAGGCCCCGACGTCCGACCAGCCGAAATCGCCGTCGGCGACGAGAACGCCGTCCGCCTTCTCCATGAGAGCGTAGTCGATGGACAGGGCCGGGGCGAGACGGAAAGCGGCCTTGAGCCTAGCGGCCCCTCCCGCCCTCAGGGCCGCCACGATCGCGTCCCAGGCCGGTTGGAGCCCGGGCGCGCACCGCCCGAGCGTTTCGGCGAAGACCCCGGCCCGCCACAGGAACATGCCCGAGTTCCAGGCGTGGTCCAGGGACGCCGCGTACTGGGTGGCCAGGGCCAGGTCCGGCTTCTCCTTGAATCCCCGGACGGGATAGAAGACGGCCCCGGCGATCCTCCGCCCCGCCGCCCGGTTCATCCGGATGTAGCCGAATCCGGTGGCCGGATACGTCGGCGGGATGCCGAAGGTGACGAGGACCTTCTCCCGGGCCGCGGCCTCGACCCCGGCCCGCAGCCTGGCCAGGAACTTGGCCCGGTCGCGGATGAGGTGGTCGGCCGGCAGGACGGCGACGATCGCTTCCGGGTTCTCGAGCCAGACCCTGGCCGTCGCCAGCATCAGGGCGGGAGCCGTGTTGCGGGCCTCCGGTTCGACGAGGAAGCACCCCGGCGGGAGCTTCGGGAAGAGCTTGCGGGCCTGGCGGGTCTGTCCGGCGTCGGCGACGAGGACCACCTTCCGCGGGGGAACAAGCGGACGGACGCGCCGGACCGTCTCGAGAAGCATGGGATCGGGCCCGGTGATGCTCAGGAATTGCTTCGGCCGGGCCTCCCGCCCGAGCGGCCAGAACCTGGTCCCCCGGCCGCCGGCCAGGACGACGGCGCGAACGTCCCTTCTCTTCATCCCGCGCCCAGCCCGCTGATGACCTGCTGGAGGAGGTCGCGGACCTCCTTCTGGATCGCCGCCAGGTCTGCCTCGGTGTCGGCCTCGAAGCGCAGGACGATGACGGCCTGGGTGTTCGAGGCCCGGACGAGACCCCAACCGCGAGGGAAGACGGCCCGCACGCCGTCGATGTCGATGATCGGATAGCGCGCGGCCAGGGCCTTGCGGACCTCCTCGACGATCTTGAACTTGATCTCGTCGGAGGCGTAGATCCGGATCTCCGGCGTGACGAAAGTCCGCGGCAACCCGGACATCACCGCCGAGAGCTTCTCCTCGGAGCGCGACAGGAGCTCGACGAGGCGGGCCGAGGCGTAGATCGCGTCGTCAAAGCCGAACCAGCGATCGTTGAAGAAGATGTGCCCGCTCATCTCCCCGGCGAGCGGGGCGCTCTCCTCCTTGATCTTGGTCTTGATCAGGGAGTGACCCGTCCGCCACATGACCGGGCGGCCGCCGAGCTTCTCGATCTCCTCGTAGAGGACCTTGGAGGCCTTGACCTCGGAGATGACGGCCGCTCCGGGCCTCGAGGGCAGGATGTCCCGGGCGAAGAGGATGAGCAGTTGGTCGCCCCAGAGGATCCGGCCGGCATCGTCAATGACGCCGATCCTGTCGGCGTCCCCGTCGTAGCCGATCCCGAGCTCGGCCCCGGTCTCGGCGACCTTGGCGATGAGCGCGGCCATCGCGTCCGGCAGCGTCGGGTCCGGGTGGTGGTTCGGGAACCGGCCGTCCGGCTCACAAAAGATGTCGACGACCTCGGCCCCCAGTCTCCGGAGGAGCGGCACGGCGACCGGGCCGCCGGCGCCGTTGCCGGCGTCGACGACGACTTTGACCGGCCGGGCCAAACGCACGTTGCCGGCGACGTAGTCCAGGTAGGGCGTGACGGCGTCGTACGCCCGGGCCCGGCCCTCGCCGCGCGGGAAGACCCCCTTGCGGACGATCTCGTAGAGCGCCTGGATCGTCTTGCCGTAGAGCGTCTCCCGGCCGGACATCATCTTGAAGCCGTTGTGCTCCGGCGGGTTGTGCGACCCGGTGACCATGACGCCCGCCTCCGTCTGCTCGCGGAAGACGGAGAAGTACAGGAGCGGCGTCGGCACGACGCCGAGGTCGGCGACATCGCAGCCCGTGGCCAGGAGGCCGCGGACGATGGCCCGGGCGAAGCCAGGGGAGCTCAAGCGCACGTCCCGTCCCACGGCGACGTCCCTCTGGCCGCGGCCGAGGAAGAACGTGCCCATGGCCCGTCCCAGGATCTCCACCGCGGCCTCGTCGAGGTCCTGCCCCGCGACGCCCCGGATATCGTATTCCCTGAAGATCTTCGGGTTGATGTCCAATGCGGTCCTCCTCCACGCTCCCGCTCAACCCCGGCGGGAGGAGCCTCGGTCTCTCTTCGAGGCGGCGGCCCGCTTTTTCCGCGGCGTCCCCGCGGCCCTGCCGGCACGCCGCCGCCGGGCGTAGCTCGCCCCGACGAAGGCCTTGAAGAGCGGGTGTGGGGTCAGCGGTTTCGATTTGAACTCCGGATGGAACTGGCAGCCCAGGAACCAGGGATGGCCGGGCGCCTCGATGATCTCGACCAGGCCGTAGTCGGGGTTGATGCCCGAGAAGATGAGGCCCGCATCGGCCAGCGCGTCCATATAGCTCGGATTGAACTCGTAGCGGTGACGGTGCCTCTCCGAGATATGGAGGGCCCGATAGGCCTTGTGGGCCAGCGAGCCCTTCAGGAGGTCGCAGCGGAACTGCCCGAGCCGCATCGTCCCGCCGATGTCGCAGTCCATGGCCAGCTCGCGCCAGCGTACGATGACCTTGTGCGGCGCGTCCGGCACGAACTCGGTGCTATTGGCCTTCCTCAGCCCGGCGAGGGAGCGCGCGTACTCGATCGAGGCGCACTGCATGCCCAGGCAGATGCCGAAAAAGGGGATACCGTTCTCGCGGGCGTAAGTGACGGCGCGGATCTTGCCCTCGATGCCGCGCTTGCCGAATCCGCCGGGCACGAGGATCCCGTCCTTCCCCCCCAGGATCCCGGCCGGGTCCCCCTTCTCCAGGTCCTCGGCTTCGATCCAGTCGATCCGGACGCGCAACCGGTGGGCCAGGCCGCCGTGGATCAGGGCCTGGTTCAGGCTCATGTAGGAATCGTGGAGCCCGGCGTATTTGCCGACAAGTCCGATCTCGACGTCGTCCTTGGGATCCTTGAGCCGCTCGAGCATGGCCTCCCACGCGACCAGGTTCTTTGTCCGGCGCGGCAGGCGAAGCATCCTCAGGATGGTCGCGTCGAGCCCCTGCTCGGCGTAGTTCAGGGGGATCTCGTAGATGGACTCGACGTCCCGAGCCGTGACGACGGCCTCGACGGGGACGTTCGTGAACAGGGCGATCTTGGACTTGATGTCGGCCGAGAGATCGCGCCAGGTGCGGCAGAGGAGGATATCGGGCTGGATGCCGATGGCTCTTAATTCCTTGACGCTGTGCTGGGTCGGCTTGGTCTTCAGCTCGCCCGAGATGCCGACGAACGGGACCAGGGTCAGGTGGATGAAGACCGTCCGGTCCGTCCCGAGGGAGAGCCGCAACTGGCGCGTCGCCTCCAGGAAGGGCAGGCTTTCGATATCCCCGACGGTTCCTCCTATCTCGCAGATAACAATATCGTTATGGCCGGATACGGCCTCGACGGCGGATTTGATCATGTCGGTGACGTGGGGGATGACCTGAACGGTTTTGCCCAGGTATTCGCCTTTGCGCTCCCGGCGGATGATGGCCTCGTAGATCTTCCCCGCCGTCCAATTGTGCGCCTTGGTCGTCTTCGTCGAGGTGAATCTTTCGTAGTGCCCGAGGTCCAGGTCCGTCTCCGCGCCATCGTCGGTGACGTAGACCTCGCCGTGCTGGAACGGGCTCATCGTGCCCGGATCGACATTGAGATAGGGATCGAGCTTGAGGATGGTGATTCGGTAGCCGTGGCTTTCGAGGAGGCGGCCGATCGAGGCCGCGGCGATGCCCTTACCGAGGCCGGATATGACCCCGCCCGTGATGAAGATGTACCTGGTCATGTTGCGCGCTTTCCGGATAAATCCCCCCGATTATATCCTCGCGACGCTCCGCACTCAAGCGGAGAAAACCGACGCGCCGCTCCCGCCCCGGACGGCACCGGTCAGAGCTTGGGTGTCTCCTTGGCCTGGGGGATCTCGCCCTTGGCGGCTCCCTTCGTCTGGCACGTGGCTTCGATGTACGCGCCCTCCTCGACGATCAAGGTCGGGGCCAGGATGGTCCCGAAGACGCGGCCTTTGTCATGGACCTCGATCCTCTCGGTCGCCTGGAGCGTGCCCCGGATCTCCCCGTTGATCACGAGCTGTCCCACCTTGACATCGGCCTCGACCTTGCCCCTCTCGCCGACGACGAGAAGGGCGTCCGAGTTGATCGTGCCTTTGAAGTTCCCTTCGATCCGGAACGAGCCCTTGAAGGTCAGGTCCCCCTTGAAGTCCGACTCCATGTCGATGAGGCCGGCCAGCTTGGTCTCGTTCAATTCGCGCGGCTTGTCTTTCATGCCGTTGCTCCTTTGATCCTATCGAATATCCGATTCAGGTCGTCAAGAGAGAAATAGAAGATCTTCACTACGCCCTTGTTCCGGTTGCCCGCGACAAGTACCTTCGTCCCCAGGATCTTGAGCATCTCCTCCTGGAGCGCGTGGAGGTCCGGGTCCGAAAGGCTTCGCTGCGTCCGGGGCGCCCTTTTCTTGAGCCTGTTGACCAAGGCCTCGGTGTTCCGGACTGAAAGACTTCTGTCGATGACCTGTTTGCAGCAATAGAGTTGCGTCGCCGAGTCTTCGAGCGCCAGCATGGCCCGCGCGTGCCCCATCGAGAGCGCCCCGTCGGCCAGCCGGTCCTGGATCTCCCGGGGCAGCTTGAGGAGTCGGAGATAGTTCGTGACCGAGCTCCGGTCCTTTCCGACCTTGTCGGCGAGCTCATGCTGGGCATAGCCGTGTTCGTCAATGAGCCTCTGATAGGCCTGGGCGATCTCCAGGGCGTTGAGCTCCTCTCTGTGGATGTTCTCGATGAGCGAGACCTCGAGCTGCTTCTCCTTGGGGATGTTCCGGATAAGCACCGGGATCTTGCGCAAGCCGGCCTTCTGGGCCGCCCTCCAGCGCCTTTCCCCGACGATGATCTTGTAGTGATCATCCTCGGGAGCCACGATGACCGGTTGCACGATGCCCGTCTCCTTGATCGATTGAGCCAACTCCTCGATCGTTTTGTCGTCGAACTTCAGCCGGGGTTGAAACGGGTTCGGCCGGACCTCTTCGAGGCCGATCTCGGCGAACCTCTCGTCTTTGAGGATGCTGTACTCCTCCGGGATAAAAGCTCCCAGCCCCTTTCCCAACGCTTTCTTGCTCATCGGCGAATGATCTCCTCGGCCAGGTTGATGTAGGCCTCCGCCCCTTTAGACTTGATGTCGTAGAGGACGATGGGCTGACCGAAGCTCGGGGCTTCGGCCAGCCGGACGCTGCGCGGAATGACGGATTCAAAAAGGATGTGCTTGAGCGATTTGCGGATCTCCGCGGCGACCTGCTTGGAGAGATTGGTCCGCTCGTCGAACATGGTCAGCAGGATCCCCTCGATGGCCAGCTGGGGATTGAAATAGGTCCGGACGGTCTCAAGAGTCTGGAAGAGGTCCGGGATCCCCTCCATGCAGAAGAATTCCGTTTGAACGGGAATGATCATGGAATCGGCCGCGGTCAGGGCGTTGATCGTCAGGAATCCAAGCGAAGGCGGACAATCGATGAGGATGAAATTGAAGAATCGCTTGGCCTTCGCGACCGCCTCGAAGAGGCGTTTCTCCCTTTGTTCGGTTCTGTAGAGCTCGGCCTCAACGCCGGCCAGTTCCGGCGAGCAGGGGCAGAGATAGAAATTCTCCAACTCGGTACCGAGAATACAGTCCATGAGGTCCCGGCCGTTCATCATGGCTTGGTAGATCCCCTGGCCGGATTCCTTGGGCTTGGCCAAGCCCAAGGTCGACATGCCCTGGGGATCGAGATCGATGAGCAGGGTCCTTCTGCTCTTGAGCGCCAAGCAAGCCGACAGGTTGATGGCCGTGGTCGTCTTACCCACGCCGCCCTTCTGGTTTGCGACAGCCAGGACCTTATTCATCGCCGGGTCCGGTTTCACGTGAAACTGGCTGTCTGAGGGCCTTCCGTTTGGTCTGGATCTCGATATAGAGCGCGAGATTTTGAACGGCCGCCGGCGTCATGCCTGGGATCTTCCTGGCCTCACCGATCGTCATAGGTCTGCGGCCATCGAGCTTTTCAACCGCCTCGCGCGAGAGCCCCGAAACCATCCGAAAGTCCATATGCGCGGGTATCCTCATCGAATCGACCTTCTCGGCTTTAGCGATCTCTCTTTCCTGCTTTCGGATATAGCCTTCATACTTCGCTTCCGATTCGACGCGCCGCCTCTCCTCGAAACCCAATTTCGCTGGAAGCTCTCCGTATTCTAGCACATCCTCGATGGAGATTTCAGGCTTTTTCAGGTGCTCGAACAGGGCCGTGGCGGTCCCGGCCCCATTCCTGGTCCTGGCCCGCTTCAGAAAAGCGATCGTCTGCTCGATACGCCTCTCCCTGCCCTCGAATTCCGCCCAGACATCGTCCGGGATGAGCCCCAGTGCCCGGCCGTATGGCATAAGCCTCTTGTCGGCGTTATCCACCCGGAGCAGGAGTCTGTGCTCTGCCCGGGAGCTGAAAAGCCTGTAGGGCTCATCGATGCCCGCCGAGACGAGATCATCGATGAGCACCCCGATATAGGCCTCGTCCCGCCTGAGAATGAACGGCGCCTTTCCCTCGAGGGCCAGGACAGCGTTGATCCCGGCCATGAGCCCTTGAGCGGCCGCTTCTTCATAGCCCGAAGTCCCGTTGATCTGGCCGGCCAGGTAAAGCCGCCGGACTTTCCGCGTCTCGAGCGTTGGCTGGAGCTCGCTAGGGGAGACGGCGTCGTACTCGATGCCGTAGGCGGGCCTGAGGATTCTCGCCCTATCGAGCCCCGGTATGGTCGCGAGGATCATCTGCTGGACCTGGAACGGCAGGCTCGACGACAAGCCGTTGACGTAGATCTCGGTTGTCTGAAGACCCTCCGGTTCCAAAAAGAACTGGTGGCGGGCGCGCTGCGGGAATTTGACGACCTTGTCCTCGATCGACGGACAATACCGGGGCCCTATCCCCTTGATCTTGCCGCCATAAAGGGGGGACTTGTCGAGATTGCGGCGGATCACGGCGTGCGTATCAGCGTTCGTGTGTCCCAGATGACAGAGAACCTTGTTCTCGAGCTTGCCCCTGGTCCGGTAGGAAAAAGGGACCGGATCCTGGTCGCCCGGCTGGGGGACGAATCGCTCCCAATCGATCGTCTTCCTGTCCAGGCGCATGGGCGTTCCGGTCTTCAGCCGGATGATCCTCAGGTCAAGGCTCTTGAGCTGCTCAGCCAGCTCGACCGACGGCGGTTCGTTGGCTCGCCCGGCCGCGTAGCTCTCAAGACCGATATGGATCACCCCGTTGAGGAATGTCCCAGGGGTCAGAATAACGGCCCGGGACGCGAGGACAGTCCCCTCCAGCGTCCTGACCCCCTTGACCGCGCCCTCGGAGACGACCACCTCCGAAACGATGCCTTGAAAGAGCGTCAGGTTGGCCAGGCTCTCGAGCGCATGTTTCATCTCCAGCCTGTAGGCCGCCTTGTCGCATTGGGCCCGGGGTGCCTGGACCGCCCCGCCCCGGCTCCTGTTGAGGAGACGGAATTGGATGCCCGTCCGGTCGGCGAGAATCCCCATCAGGCCCCCAAGGGCGTCGATCTCCCGGACAAGCTGTCCCTTGGCCAATCCGCCGATAGCCGGATTGCAGGACATCTGGGCGATCGTGTCGAGATGGGTCGTCACCAGGCATACGTCAAGCCCCATCCCGCTCGCCGCGGCCGCCGCCTCGCAACCGGCGTGCCCGGCGCCGACGACGACGACATCGAAGGAATCCGTCATCACTGGGCCCTACTTTCCGACACAGAACCGGCCGAAGATCTCGTCCAGGATCTCCCCGGCCCCGACCTCGCCCGTGAGTTCCCCTAGGAGGCTGAGGGCCGTCCGGATCTCCTCGGCGGCGATCTCCTCGTAACGCCCGCTCTGGAGGATCTTCCGGGCCTTTCGGAGGGCCTCGAGGACGCCCTCGAGCGCGTTCTTCTGCCACGCGTGCAGGACGAGATCATGTTCTTGGTCGAGCGAGGCCGGGCCGAAATGGGCCCTGATCCGGGAGCGAAGCTCGTCGATATTGTGGCCCTTGAGCGCCGAGGCCTCGACGACGGGCCTCGAGCCGGCCAACTCCCTGAGCATCTCGGGCGAAAGCTTCCTCGGAAGATCGTTCTTGTTCAGGACGACGAGCGCCTTTTTCCCTTGGTATCGGCGCGCCAGGCGCTTGTCGTCCTCACCGGCCTGGCGGGATCCGTCGAGGACGATGAGCAGACCATCCGCATCCCCGGCGATCTTCCGGCCCCTGGCCAGACCCTTTGTTTCGACGGGATTTGTGGGCTTTCCGAGACCGGCCATGTCGACGAGGTGGAAGAC
>DSDX01000310.1 GCA_011048485.1 Candidatus Aminicenantota bacterium
CCTCTACGGCCGGACGCGGCTGGGCGACAAGGACTTCGCCCTGGCCGCCCTCGACAAGCCCGCCGCCGACCTCGGGGCCCTCGACGACCCCCTGCTCGAGCTGGCCGCCTCCCTCTATCCCGTCACCAAGGCCTTGCGGGCCCGGGAGGACGCCTGGGGCGGGGCCCTCGACGCCTTGTACCCGCCGCTCCTCGAGGTCAAGTCCCGGTTCGAGGCCCAGGATTTCGTCCCCGACGCCAACAGCACCCTGCGCCTGACCTTCGGCCGCATCAGGGGCTACTCGCCGGCCGACGCCGTCCACTACCGCCCCTTCACGACCCTCGACGGCGTCCTCGAGAAGTCGACGGGCCGGGAGCCGTTCGACACCCCGGCCAAGATCTTCGATCTCGGCCGGGCCCGGGATTTCGGCCGCTTCAAGCCCGAGGGATTCGACAGCGTGCCCGCGTGCATCCTCTACGACGCCGACACCACGGGAGGGAACTCGGGCAGCCCCGTTCTCAACGCCCGGGGCGAGCTGGTCGGCGTCAACTTCGACCGGACCTTCGAGGCCACGATCAACGACTACGCCTGGAGCCCCGACTATTCCCGTTCGATCGGGGTCGACATCCGCTATGTTCTCTGGGTGACCGAGAAGTTCGCCGGGGCCGGGTTCCTGCTCGACGAGATGGGGGTCGGCCCCGCCCGCTAGGGCTCGCCCACGGCCCGCCAGACGGCCTCGCTGATCTTGATGTCCTGGACGGCGACGCCGGTCAGGTCGGCCACGGTGATCTCGTCCTCGGAGGCGCGCCGCAGGCCCGGATCATCGATCACCCGGCCGAGCTCGACCAGGCTGCCGCGGCCGATGGCCCCCGCGCTCACGGCCTTGTAGACCTCGCCCCGCAGCTCCGACTGGCTCAGGCTGTCGACGACGACCCGGTCGGCCCGGGCCAGGATCGCGGCCTCGAGCTCCTGCTTCTCGGACGTGTCCGAGCCGACCGCGGTGATGTGCGTGCCCGGCCTGATCCAGGCCGCCTCGAGAAGGGGCCGGGTCGAGGGCGTGCAGGTGACGATGAGGTTGGCCGCCGCGGCCACGTCCTCGGCCCGAAGGGTCGTCCGGATCCGGAGCCCCGTCGAGGCCATGTCCCGGCTGAAGGCGGCCAGCTCGGCCTCGTCGAGGCCCCAGACGATGGCCTCGTCGAAGGCCCTCACGCGGCGGAGCCATTCGAGCTGCATCCGGCCCTGAACGCCCGCCCCGACAATGCCCGCGGCCGTCACGCGGCGCGGGGCCAGGTATTTCGCCACGACCGCCCCGGCCACCGCCGTGCGCAGGTTCGTCAGATGGCCCTCGTCGAGGAGGACCGCCCGGAGCGCGCCCGTGCTCCGGTCGAAGACGAGCATGAGGCCGTCGCCGGACGGCAGCCCCCGCTTGGGATTGTCGACGAAGCCCGAGGCGATCTTGACGACGTAGACGTCGCCGCCCCTGATGTAGCCGTACTTGATATGAACGTCGCCCGGCGGGTCCTCGAACAGGAGCTCCCCGACGGGCGGGACGACCGCGAGGCCGCGCGAATAGGCGACGAAACCTTCCTCGATGAGCGGCAACGGATCGACCGACGCCAACGCTTTCTTGATCTCCGCGAGGGGGACAACGACCGGCATGGGAAACTCCTTCGACCCGTCGGCCGCGGGCCCGCCGCCGGCCTCAGAGGCGCCGGACGGACATGCCCAGCTTCTCGAGCGCTTCGATGGCCGTATCGAGCTTCTCGTTCTTGACGAAGACGTGGTCCGTGGTGTAGGCCGAGATGGTGAAGATGTTGATCCCGGCCTCGGCCAGGGCCCCGGAGACGGCGGCGAAGAACCCGACCAGGCTGAGCGGCAGGACCATGTCGAAGGTGATCATCCGCCAGTCGCCCTCGAAGCCCAGGAACTTCTGCGCGCCGAGCCTCGATTCGTCGATGACGCAGGTCGTCTCGCGGTCGTCCTTGATGACCGCCAAGGCGTTGGCGAGGGCCCTCTGCGTCTTGACGATGGCGTAGGTCTCGGCCGCGACCACGGCCCGGCCGTTCTTGAAGAACTTGCGGAACTCGCTGCGTTTCATGGCTTGCCCCCCCCTCGCTCCGCTTTCCGCCGGCGCACCCGGTCCAGCACCCAGCCGGGCTTTTCCACCTGGCGGGCCCGGGCGATGGCCAAGGCCCCGTCGGGCACGTCCTTGGTGATGGTCGAGCCGGCGGCGACATAGGCGCCCCGTCCGACCTTGACCGGGGCGACGAGCTCGGTCCCCGAGCCGATGAAGGCCCCGGCCCCGATGCGCGTGGGATTCTTGGCCATGCCGTCATAGTTGCAGGTGATCGTCCCGGCCCCGATGTTGACGCCCTTCTCGACGGCGCTGTCGCCCACGTAGCTGAGATGCTGGGCCTTGGAGCCGGGGCCGAAGACGGTGTTCTTCATCTCGACGAAGTTGCCCACCCGGGCCCCGGCACAGACCCGCGTCCTCGGCCGGAACCTGGAGAACGGGCCGACCTGGGCGCCTGTCTCGAGGACCGTGTCCTCCATGACCGTCGAGCTCATGACCCGGACCCGAGCGCCCAGGACCGAGGACCTGATGTGGACATGGGGGAAGATGACGCTGTCGGCGCCGATCCGCGTCGGGCCCTCGATGACGACGGACGGATAGACGACCGTCCGGGGCCCGATCCGGGCGTCCCAGTCGATCCAGGCCGTGGCCGGATCGAGGAAAACGACCCCGCGCCGCGCCAACGACTCGTTCTTCCGCCGCTGGAGCTCGCGGGCCGCGCGCCCGAGGGCGACGCCGTCATCGGCCGGCAGGGCCTCGTTCCCGTCCGGGCACTCGATGAACCCGACCCGTTTGCCCTTTTTCGTCAGCCGCAAGGCCAAGGTTTCGAAGCCGGTCGACGCCCCGCCCCTCGGCAGGACCGGGAAGACGTCCGCCGCGCGGAACACCAGGGCGCCCGTCAGACCGATCTCCCCTCCCCCGCTCAGGAAAGTCAGCGACGAGCCCTTGGCCTGGTGATCCCGGAGAAGGGTTTTCAAGGTCCGCCCTTGGAGGAGCGGGCGGCCGGCCGGAACGGCCAGGACATCGCGGTCAGGGTAGAGCTCGAGGATGTCCCGGGCCGCGGCCAGCGCCCCCTGAATCCCCGGTCGCCGGGAGCCTTTGCGCTCGGCCGCGGGCAGCAGGAAGACGGGCCGGTCCGTCCCGGCGCTCGCGACGAGGCTGTCCCAGGCGCCCGGCTTACCGGGCTCCGCCCCGCCCAGGATCAAAATGGCCTCGGGGCCGGTTTGGCAGGCCGCGTCCAGGGCAAAGGAGCCGAGAGGCCTCCCCAGGACCGGCTGGAAGGCCGTCGGTCCTCCCCCCAGAAAAAGAACGACGGCTTTGCGTTTCATACGAGCTTGGTGATCAGCTTGAATTTCTTGTCCTCCCAGAGGGGCTCGAAATCGGGCTCGTTCTGGGCGAGAATGGCGAAATTCTTGTCCTTCTGGACGGCCTTCTTCAACATCTCCAACGACTCGTCCGTCTGGCCCATCAGGCAGCGGGCGTCGGCCAGGAGATAGAGGACGGCGCTTTCGTTCTCCTTGTACTCCAGGGCTTTTTCGAGGAGCTTGACCGCTCCGGCGTAGTCCTTCTCGTTGATTTTTCCCAGGCCGGCGCGATAGGTGTCCTCGAATCCCCTGGGCGACGCGTTCTCCTTCTTCATCCGCTTGTGGGCGATCCCGAGATAGGCCTTGGCCCGGTCGACGACCTCCTTGTCGGCAGGGTACTTCTCGATGAAATCCTGGAACGACGCGGCGGCCTTTTCGAAGTCGCCCTTCTGGAACTCCTTGACGGCCTGGCCGAACGCCGCCAGGGCCTTCTGGTACTCGTCCTTTTTCGGTCTTTGTTCGCGCACGATGGTCCCTTTCCGGATAGAGTCGAAGTGGCCTTATTCTACACCAGCCGCGTGTCTTTGACAAGACGCGCCGGGGACCGGTCCTCTCGACGGCGCGGTCGGCAGCTGAGCGAATTCCCTCTCTCAGGGGGCGGGGGGATCGAGGAGGGGGCGGTCCTTGGCCGATATGGTAGAATAGCGGGGATGAGACAGCGTCTGGAAAAGATCCTGGAACAGGTCCGCGCGGGCAAGCTGACCCCGGCCGAAGCCCTCGAAAAATTGGAGGGCTTCCCCTACTGCGAGCTCGACTTCGCCAAGGTCGACCATCATCGCGAGGTGGCCAGGGGCGCTCCGGAGGTCGTCCTCGGGCTGGGCAAGACCCCCGACCAGATCGGCCGCATCGCCCGGGAGATCGTCAAGAAGGGATCGAACCTGCTCGTCACCCGGGTGGAGCCGGCGGTCTGGTCCAAGATCAAGGCCAAGCTTCCCCGGGCCGTCTACAACGAGGCCGCCCGGACGGTCAGCCTGCTCCAAGCGGAGCCTCCGGCCGGGCGCGGCCCTATCGCCGTCGTGACCGCCGGCACCTCCGACATCCCCGTGGCCGAAGAGGCGGCCGTGACCGCCGAGGTCCTCGGCAATCGGGTCGAGCGCGTCTACGACGTCGGCGTGGCCGGGCTCCACCGCCTTCTCGGCCAGTACGAGCGCCTCCGCCAGGCCCGGGTCATCATCACCGTGGCCGGGATGGAAGGGGCGCTGCCGAGCGTCGTCGCCGGGCTCGTCAAGGCCCCGGTCATCGCCGTGCCGACCAGCGTCGGCTATGGCGCCAGTTTCAAGGGCCTGGCCGCCCTTCTGGCCATGCTCAACGCCTGCCCCGGCGGCGTGGCCGTGGTCAATATCGACAACGGGTTCGGGGCCGCCTTCATAGCCAGCCAGATCAACCATCTCTGAGGCGAGCGAACGGGCGTGATCGTCCGTCAGGACAATCCCGAGAGCGCCTTGACAAGGGGCGAGGACGCCCCTATATTCTATGAGAAAGTTCGGACCTAAGACATTTCATGGAGCTTATTGAGCAGGTCAGGCAGGCCTCGTCTATCGTCGAGATCGCCTCCCAGTACACGAGCCTGAAGCGCCGGGGCCGCAAGTGGGTCGGGCTGTGCCCTTTTCATACCGAGAAAACCCCTTCTTTCACCGTCGACGAGGAGAAACAGCTCTATCACTGCTTCGGCTGCGGGGCCGGGGGCGACATCTTCTCGCTCGTCATGGAGAGGGAGAACCTGACCTTTCCCGAGGCCCTCAAAAGCCTGGCCGAACGCTACCACGTCCCCCTGCCGGCCCGCCAGCAAATCCGCCCCGAGGTCCTCAAGCTCGAGGAGAAGCTCTTCAAGGTCAACGAGCTCGCCCTCGGCTACTTCCGCAAGAACCTGGTCGCCACGGCGGAAGGCAAGAAGGGCCTTGACTATCTGAAGAAGCGGGGGCTCGCCGACGAGACAATCGAGGCCCTCAAGATCGGCTATGCCCTGAACGCGTGGACGGCCCTGATCGATTTCTTCAAGTCCAGGGACGTCCCGGTGTCGGTCCTCGAAAAGGGCGGCCTCGCCCTGCCCGGCTCGCGGACCGGGGAATATCGCGACCGATTCCGGGGCCGGGTCATCTTCCCAATCTTCAGCCTGACGGGCCGGATCGTCGCCTTCGGCGGACGGACGGTCGTCGGGGCCGAGCCGAAATACCTGAACTCGCCGGAGACGCCGCTCTATTCCAAGGGCAAGCTCCTCTACGGGCTGAACCTCGCCAAGGACGCCATCCGCGAGGAGGGGACGGCCATCCTGGTCGAGGGCTACACCGATCTCTCGTCGCTCTACCAGGCCGGGATCCGCAATGTTGTCGCCTCGCTCGGAACGGCCCTGACGTCCTGGCAGGTCGGCCAGGTCATGCGCTTCGCCTCCCGCCTGCTCGTCAACTATGACGGCGACCCGGCCGGACGGACGGCCGCCGCCCGGGCGGTCCCGCTGGGCCTCGAAAAAGGGCTCAACGTCGATGTCCTTCTGCTGCCCGACGGCCTCGACCCCGACGCCTACCTCAGGAAGCACGGCCGCGACCGGTACGTGGGGCTGATGAAGAAGACCGTTCCCGGCCTCGACTTCCTGATCGATCACCTTGCCGCCGGCGCCCGCATGGACATTCCCGAGGAGAAGGGCAAAGTCGCCCGGGCCGTCGTCAGGGAGATCGAAAAGGCCCCCGATCCGGTCGCCCGGAACGAGTACCTGAGGCGGGCCAGCTCGAAGCTCGGCGTTCCGGAGGACCTTCTCCGCAACATCGTCGGCGTCAGGGCGCCGGACAAGGGCCCGGAAGAGGCCGGCCTGTTCTGCCCGGCCGAGAAGCGCCTCTTCCAGATCCTGATGACGGACCCTTCGCTGGCCCCCGATGTCTTCGCCGACTGCGGCGAGGAGATCTTCCTGGGGCTCCGCACCGAGCCCGCGTTCCGCTATATTTTGGGCTGTTTCAAGCGGGACGCGGACTGGAGCTTTCCCGGGCTCCAGGGCAAGGTCACCCCGGCCCTGCTGGCCCAGCTGACCAGGGCCCTGTTCGAGAAGACTTCGGGAGGCTCGGTCGAAGAGGCCCAGGAGTGCCTGAGGTCCCTGCGCAAGGTCCAGCTGCAGAACCGCCTCAAGGACATCCAGGCCAAGATCGCCCGGTCCGAGAGGAACGGCGAGAAAGAGGAGCTCCTGGCGCTCCTGTATCAGAAGCAGGACGTGACCAAGCAAATCCTGTCGCTGAGATGAGGGAAGAAAAGGCATGACCCGGCGTCCAAAGGTTTCGAGCGGTCGCGAGAGAGGTGCAGCCCGTGTCTCCTGAGAACAAGTTCGCCAAGGACGAGATCTCGCAGCTCATCTCGAAGGGCCGCAAACAGGGCTACCTGCTGTTCGAGGAGATCGACAAGACTTTCACCGAGGACCTCGACTCCGAGGAGGACTTCGACGATTTCCTGTCCTCGATGGGCGACTACGGGATCAAGATCCTCGACTCCCGCCGCAAGGAGATGATCCCCCAGCGGCGCAAGAGCGACCTCGTCTCGACCCACGGCCTGGAGCGGACGACGGACCCGGTCAAGCTCTATCTCCGCGAGATGGGCAACATCTCGCTCCTGACCCGCGAGGGCGAGATCGCCATCGCCCGCGAGATCGAGCGAGGCGAGAAGAGCATCATCAAGGCCCTCAGCCGGACCCGGCTCGTCCTCAACCAGGTCCTGGACCTCGAGGACCGGATCAAGGAGAACCCGTTCATCATCCAGGAGATGTTCGACGTCTCCGACGAGGACGTCGCCGAGGGCCGGCTCGAGGAGAAGAAGAAGCAGATCCTGGCCAAGATCAAGAAGATCAAGGAGCTCAGCAAGAAGCTCGACCGCATTCCGGAGAGGAAGAAGACGCTCGTCAGCCGGGGCCGGATCATCGTCAGGATCAGCCGCCACATCCGGGAGCTCAACCTCCGTCCGGCCCATCGCGAGAGGATCATCGAGGAGCTGCGGGCCCGGCTCAAGGCCATCAACGACCTCGAGGACGCCCGCGACGACTGGGCCGCGGCGCTGGCCAAGAAGAGAAAGAAGGACGACCCCGCCCTCAAGGCGAAGATCCGCGTGGCCAACAAGGAGCTCCGCAGGCAGACCACCGAGATCGGGCTCGACCCGGAATCGCTGCGGCGCGCGGTCCGGGCCATCACCGCCGGCAAGAAGGTCAGCGACCAGGCCAAGAAGGAGCT
The DNA here is from genome assembly GCA_011048485.1 of Candidatus Aminicenantota bacterium. Lineage (GTDB taxonomy): Bacteria > Acidobacteriota > Aminicenantia > Aminicenantales > Saccharicenantaceae > RBG-16-66-30. Next base: position 7,617 of record DSDX01000310.1, read on the forward strand.
CGTCGCGGCCAACCTGCGGCTGGTCGTCTCGATCGCCAAGAAGTACAGCAACCGCGGCCTCCAGTTCCTCGACCTCATTCAGGAAGGCAACATGGGCCTGATGAAGGCCGTCGAGAAGTTCGAGTACCGCCGCGGATACAAGTTCTCGACCTACGCGACCTGGTGGATCCGGCAGGCCATCACCCGGGCCATCGCCGACCAGGCCCGGACGATCCGCATCCCCGTCCACATGATTGAGACCATCAACAAGCTCATCCGCGTGTCGCGGGGCCTGGTCCAGGAGATCGGCCGGGAACCGACGAGCGAGGAGATCGCCAAGAAGATGGACATGCCGGTCCACAAGGTCCGCAAGATCATCAAGATCGCCCAGGAGCCCATCTCGCTGGAGACGCCGATCGGCGAGGAGGAGGACAGCCACCTCGGCGACTTCATCGAGGACAAGCTCATCCCCTCCCCGCCCGACACCGTCATCCACATCAACCTCAAGGAGCAGATCGAGGAGGCCCTCAAGTCGCTGACGGACCGTGAAGGGCGCGTCCTGAAGATGCGTTTCGGCCTGGGCGACGGCAACGAGCACACCCTCGAGGAGGTCGGCCAGCAGTTCAAGGTAACGCGGGAGCGCATCCGCCAGATCGAAGCCAAGGCGCTGCGCAAGCTCAAGCACCCGAGCCGCAGCCGCAAGTTGAGGTCCTTCACCAACAACCACTGAACGGCCTCGGAGTATCCTCTCCGTTCGCTGCGGTGATTTTTCACGCCGCTCCGTTCGCCGGAATCGGCGCCAAAACAACTCGCTCGGCTTACGCTAAGCCTCGCTCAAACACGTTTTGACGGTTTGCAGGCAAACTTCCCTCTTCCGGCTCCGGATCGGCTAAATCACCGCTGATGCTCACTCCTACGACACTCCTCGGCCGCTTTTCAAGAACGGAGCAAACAAGAGAGGGACAAGTCCAAGGTAACTCATCCCCCAAAATTGCCGATAGAGATTTTTCTACGTGGAGATTTGCGGTTTTCAGGCCCCGCGCGGGGATGGGAGTCAAATCCTTCTTTCAGAGGAACGTCTGTTGCACGCGCTATCCGCGGGTTTA
>DSDX01000059.1 GCA_011048485.1 Candidatus Aminicenantota bacterium
CAACATCATTCCCTGGTCCCAGGTCTTCATCCGAACGAAGGGGCCCGGGAAGAGGACGTCATGAAGGGCGCCGGGGGCCGTCTCGCGCTCGTCGCTCTCGCCGGGTGGGCCTTGCTCGGGCCCGGCCCGGCCGCGGCCCAGAACGGCGGACGCCAGGTCATCCCTCAGGACGAGCTCCGCAGCGTCGCGCCGAACGTCTATCTCGACTGCGACCGTCGGACCTGCGATTTCGACTACATCAAGACCGAGATCACCTTCGTCAACTACGTCCTCGACCGCCAGAGCGCCGACGTCCACGTCATCGTCACACGGCAGGGGACGGGCAGCGGAGGCAACGAGTATACGATGGCCTTCGTGGGCCTCAAGCGCCACCAGGGGAAGGACGCGACCCTGCGCTACTACTCGGCCCCGACGGACACCGAGGACCAGTACCGCCGCGGCTTCGTCAACGTCCTCAAGCAGGGGCTCATCCCTTACGTGTACGACACCCCCCTGGCCGAGTTCATCTCCATCAGCTACGCCCAAAGGGAGGACTACCGCCCGACCCCGGCCTCCGATCCCTGGAACTACTGGGTCTTCGGCCTGGGCTTGAGGGGGGAGGGGAACTTCGAGGACCAGGCCGAGCGGTTCAGCTACCGGCTTAACGTTTGGTCCAACCGGACGACGGAGGCCATCAAGGTCCGACTCTCGGCCGGCATGAACTACTACCACCGCCGCTACGAGATCCCGGACGAGGAGCCGATTATTAGCAACAGCAACCGGAAGAACGCCTCGGCGGCGGTCTTCAGCTCGATCGACGGCCACTGGTCGTGGGGCGGTTCGGCCAGCCTCTATTCCTCGACCTACGACAACGCCCGGCTCTACGCCTCGGTCGGGCCGGCCGTCGAGTTCAACCTCTTCCCCTACGCCGAGGCCACGCGCCGGGAGCTCCGCTTCCAGTACAAGCTCGGTTTCTCGGCCCGGGATTACTACGAGATCACGATCCTCGGCCTGGAGAGGGAGAATATCTTCACCCAGGCTCTCCAGGTCGTTCTCGAGATCAAGGAACCCTGGGGCTCCGTCGGCGCCTCGGTCCAAGGGTCGACTTTCATCCCCGACTTCAAATACAACAACCTGCGGGCCGAGTTCGGCGTCTACGTCAATCTGTTCAAGGGGTTCTCGTTCAACGTCGGCGGCGAATACTCGCGCATCCGGGACCAGATCTCCCTCCCGGGCCGGGACTATTCCCCCGAGGAGATCCTGCTCGAGCTCAAGCGCCTGGCCTCGGGCTACGAGGTCAGCTTCGAGATCGGGATCAACTACCGGTTCGGCTCGATCTACAGCAACGTCGTCAACCCGCGCTTCGGGAACATGTAGGACGGCGGTCCCGGGCCCTTCAGTCCGCGTGAAAGACCTCGTCCATCCGGCTCCAGAACTCCTTGTCTCCCCGCGTCGGGATGGGACTCTGACAGGGATCGGTCTCTGTCCACCACCGCCGCGTCTCGGGGTCCGCTGCCATTCGGGCCATGTCGGCCTCGTAATCGTCGCCTGTGTATTCGAAGTAGGCAAACAGCAGGTATTGGCCAGTCCCGACCTCGCGCAGGAAGATCGAGTAGTTGCGGATGTGGCATTCCTCGATCTTGGCCAGGACGCCGGGCCACACGGCCGCGTGGAGTTCCTTGTAGCGGGCGATCATGTCCGGCTTGACGCCGATGACCAGGCCGTACCGCCGGGCCTTCATTTCGATCCCCCCTCCGCGGCGCCGGCCGTCGGGGCCGCCCCCGTGATCTTGACGGCCACGGGCCAATCCGGACCCCAGACGAGGCGCTGCTTGTCGGAGCTTTCGGTCTCCGCTCCCGGGAGAGGCGGTGCCTTGACCAGGCGGACGGTCTGCTTCCGCGTGACCTCGATCTTGAGCCCGGCCGGCGTCCGCTCCCAAGGCAGCTCCCCTTCCTGGCCGAGGAGCGTGACCTTCGTTTCGGGCGTCGCCGCGACGGAGCGGAGCAGAAGGGTCCGGGCATTGCCCTCGAGCCCGGCCAGCGCGTAGACGGTCCCTTCCCCATTTTTCCGGGTGAACCAGACCTCGCCCTCGTTCGTGATGGTCCACGGCCGGACGCCGCGGACCGATTCTCCGTAGAGCATCATCCACAGCCCCAGGTCGCGGAGCAGCTCCTCGTCGGCGGGGGCGATCGTCCCGTCGGGCCGGGGGCCAACGTTGAGGAGCATGTTCCCGCCCCGGGCCCGGATGTGGATGAGGTTCTCGATGATGGCCGCGGTCGGCCGGACGACCGCTCGGGGCAGATACGACCACTGGTAGCTTGTGGTCAGGCAGCTCTCCCAGGCGTGGTCGGCGGCCTGACCGGGGATCTCCTGCTCGGGCGTCGGGATCTCGCCGCGCCCGATGAAGACGTCCTGGCGGACGCGCCAGGCGTGCATCTTGAGGGGCTCGCACGCTCCGTCGAACCAGAGCATGAAGATGTCGCCGTAGCGCGTCAGCAGCTCCTCGATCTGTCCGCGCTCGTAGTCGGCGAAGCCGAGCCGGTTCGGGCCGAACGGGGCCGGGCTGTCGAAGTCCGGCGTGGTGATGTGGCCCGTCCGCCGGCCCGTCTCCCACTGATAGCGAAAATCGCCCGGGGAGTAATAGAAGCCGACGAGGAGGCCTTCTTTGCGGAAGGCCTCGGCGACCATGGCCGCGATGTCCTTGCCGAAGGGCGTCCGGGTGATCTTCAGATCGCTCAGGGCCGTATCGAACATGCAGAAGCCGTCATGGTGCTTGGCCGTGAAGACGACGTACTCTATGCCGGCCAGCTTGGCCAGCCGGGCCCAGCCGGCGGGATCGAAGGCCGTCGGCTCGAAGGTCTCGGCCAGAGCGTAATAGCTCTCGATGAACGCCTCCGAGGCGTTGTAGAGCGGCCAGGAGATCTCCGTCCCCACCTGGGAGTTCGGGCCCCAATGGATGAACAGGCCCAGGCCGGCGTCGCGGAAGATCTCCGTCTTGGCCGGATCGTTGGACAGGCGCACGGCGTCTTCCGGGACAAGCGGTACGGCCGGAGTCTCCGCGTCGGCACGTTCGGGCGGCCTGGCCGGACAGCCGACCGAGGCGGCGACGGCGACGAACACGAGAGCGGTCAGAACGGCGACGCGGACGGGGACGCGGACGCGAGGGATCATGGGCATCGTCATGTTGGCCTCCTTCGTGACCTCCTTGTACTGGAAGGGCCGGCAAAAATCAAATCGCGCGCCGGACAGCGCGTTGACCCGGCGGGAGGAGCGTCCTATAATCCGGCCGTGACCTCCAAAGAGAGGATGCTCCGGGCCCTGGCCCGGGAAAAGCCGGACCGCCTGCCCGCGACCGTCCACCAGTGGCAGAGGTACCACCTCGACACCTTTCTCGGCGGGGCCGGCGACCTCGAGGCCTTCCGGATGTTCGGCCTCGACGCCTCGATCCAGTGCTCCCAGGACATGGGCCAGTTCTGGCTCACGGACGCCGACTTCGCCAGGTTCTCGACGCCCGCATGGAAGGACGAGGCCGAGGTCCTGAGCGCGGACCCCGATCACCGCGCCTGCCGGCACACCATCACGACCCCTGGGGGGACGCTCACCTACCTCGCCGAGGGCGACCGGATGACGACCTGGGTCTCCGAGTATCTTATCAAGCGCGACGACGACATCCGGCTCATCGAGAAATACATGCCCGTGCCCCGGCTCGATGCCGGCCCGGTCCGCAAGGCCTACGACACGGTCGGCGGGGACGGCATCCTGCGCGGCTTCGTCTGGGGCGACCAGGCCGGCTGCTGGCAGCACGCTGCCTGCCTCATGGACGTTCAGGAGCTCATCCTCAAGACGTTCGACGATCCGGCCTGGGTCCACGAGCTCCTGCGCATTTTGCTCGGGAAGAAGATGCGCTTCATCGAGTCCATGAAGGGGGCGCCTTTCGACCTCGTCGAAACGGGCGGCGGGGCGGCGTCGTCGACCCTCATCTCCCCCGCCCTGCACGAGGAGTTCTGCCTCCCTTACGACCGGACGATGCACGACGCCCTCCACGACCTCGGATTCAAGGTCGTCTACCACACCTGCGGCGGGACGAAGGGCATCGAGGAGCACATCGTCGGGAACGGCTGCGATGCCTCGGAGACCCTGGCCCCGCCGTCGATCGGCGGCAACCAGGAGCCCTGGGAGTTCAAGGCCAAGATCGGCCGCCGTTTGGCCCTCATCGGCGGCCTCGACCAGTTCAACGTCCTGACCGAAGGGACGCCGGAGGTCATCGGGGCCAAGGTCCGCGAGCTCTTCGAGAAGGTCGGCGGCGACGGCGGCTACGTCCTGTCCTGCTGCGATCACTTCTTCGAGACGCCGCCCGAGAATCTGAGGGTCTACGCCGAGGCGGCCCGGGCGTGCGTCTATTAGGACCTCAGTAGCTCCCGAGATCCCGGACCGTTTCGTAGAGGGCGAAGACGTTCTCGACGCTGGTCTCGGGGAGGAGGTAGTCGTGGCTGGGCGAGGCGATGTAGCCGCCGCCCGGCATCATGACGGCCAGGGTTTCTCTGGTCCTGGCCCGGACGAGATCGGGGGTGCCGGCGATGAGCCAATGGTGGGTGTCGATGGAGCCGTTGAAGACGATCCGTCCGCCGAACGCCGCCTTGAGCTTGGCTGGGGCCATGTCCCGGGCGTCGGGCTGAAGCGCTTGAAGCGCGTCGATCCCGGCCTCGATCAGGGCCGGGATGAGGGGGAAGAAGCCGCCGCAGCAGTGGAGCTGAACCTGGAGCCCGAAATCGTGGCCCAAGGCGGCCAGCCGGGCCAGGTGGGGCTGGAAGAAACGGCGGAACAGGGCCTCGCTCACGACCGGCCCGGTCTGGGTCCCGAAGTCGTTGCCGATGAAGAAGACGTCGATGACGTCGGCCGCAGCCTCGAAGATGCTCAGGCTGACCTGGAAGTAATAGTCGACCAGGCGACGGAGCAAGACGTCGACGAGGGCCGGGTTCTCGACCAGCGCGACACAGAAGTCCTCCATGCCCATGAGGTCGATGGCGTCATGGAAGAACGGGGACCAGTCGCCGCCGAGGACGGCATAGCGGCCGCGCCAGGCCCGGGCGTCTTCGCGAATGCGGGAGACATCCATCCAGGCCGGGTCGGGCCAGGGGTAGCGCTCGATATCGGCGATCGCCCGGGCGCCGGCCAGGGGATGCCCCATCGGCTGACCGTAGCCGTAACCGGTCCGCTCGACGCCGAACGGCGTACGGGCGATCGCTTCGGGATGGACAAAGGCGCGGTCGGGGCTGAACTCGGGAGGCCCGGCGTAGCGCGCGAAGACGCGGCGGAAATCGTCGCCGACGTGGATCGCGAGCTCCTCGTCGGTCCGAAGGCCCGCCCGGGCCTTGGCGAGGGCCTTCCATTCGGGCGAGGCCCCCAGCCAGACGGGAACGCGGTCGGGGAACTCTCCGGCGAAGACGGCGAGAACGCGTTCGCGGGACGTCACGCCCGGGATTTTATCACAACTCCGGCTTGAGGAGATCGCCGACGACGATCAAGAGCGTCGCGCCGCGCTCCGCGCGCGAGCGGTGGGAGTTCAGGCCGGGAATCCGGGACGTTCGCCGGGAGGACATCCCCGGCTCTCCCTTGGGTTCGGTCCTTGGCGCGGACGACCGATCGACCTTCAGGAACGCGAAGCCTCGGTCGTTCACCTGTCCTCCTTCCAAGCCCAGTCATCGTCCTTGTCCATGACCAGCTGGGTGATCTCCCAAGTGCTGCGCCCTCCATCGTCCCTGAGGTTGGAGCCCAGGCTGTAGACGATGAAACCCTCCCCCTCGGCCCGGTAGACGAGCGGCTCGCCGGTGAACGGGTCTGTGGGAACCTCGTCGAGAAGCTCAGGGACAAGCGCCGCGAGCGCTTCCGGGTAACTCCCCGTCCGGTCCTTATGGATCCGGCAGGCAAGTCCGGCCCGGGCGGTCCGGACCAGGGCGTCGAACGTCGCCCCCTTCATGAAGGTCGCTTCCATCTCGGGGATGGCGATTTTGGAGACGACGGCATACCAGGGCAGATCCCCAAGGCGTTTCTTGTACTGTTTCCAGAAATCCCTCATTCGAGAATAGGGCGTCGCGGTCTTCGATTCCACTTCCGCGTAGATGGTGATGTTCCGCTCGACGTCTCTCTTGATAAGAGGCCTGATCAGCCAGTAAGAGAGCTTGTCCGCCTTGCCTTTCAGCCATGAGGATGAGGCCCAATCCTTGGCGCCCGTCGAGAGCCCGATATCCAGGAACAGAACCCTCTCGGCCTGGATGCCGCCTTTCAGGAGGGCCTGCCGACGTTCGATAAGGCCCTCATCCAATTCGCCGAGGATGGGCAGAAGAAGCTCCCCACCGGCCTCCCGTCCGCTCAGGGATTCGTTTAAAAAGAGAAGGCACGTTTTCATGTTGGCGAGCGCGATGAGATAGGTTATCAACGATGGTTCTTCAGCGCACCTGGAGGCGAAACGGAGGCCGGTCCGCAGCCGGTCCAGGGCGCCTCGCACATCGCCGTTCTCCGCGATCCGCAAGGACTCGAAGCCCCAGAGCCTCACGGTCCGGATCAGCTTGATCGCGTCTGGGATCTTCCTCTCCCAGGACCTCGCGTCCAGGGCCCCATATTGGAAGCAGGATCTGCCGGCGATCTCCGGAATGAGATCGAGAACCCTGCGGTTCTTCTCGATCAACCGGCCCAATGACGCCCAGTCCTCGGTCTCGACGGGGTGGCCCCTTACGAATCTTTGATAGACCTCGTTCAGGAGTTTGATGTCCTCGCCCTTGAAGGCATACAGTTCCTCGGCGGCCTTCCACAAGCTGGCCCCGTTCTTTTCGTCCGGGCATGGGTCGAGAAGGTCTTCAACGGTCAGGGGGATGCCCTCGGCCTTGAGCCCGGCCAGGGTCCTGGCGAGCCTGCGCCCTTCCGTGGTATTGAGGACGGCCCGGGCCAGCATGACGCCCGCCGCGACGATCAGAAGGACGACGCCGATCCTAGTCAAGATCTTCGGAAGTCTCATTGTCCAGCCATCCTTTCAGGCTCTCACGAGCCTCGATCAAATCGTTTATCCTTTCTTCGCGACCGGCGGAGACGGCCAAAGCTCGGAGCCGGGCCAGCCGTCCGGCCTCCCCTTCTGCGACGGCCAGGACATCGGCCAACTCGGACGCCGGCCCGGTCGCACTCCCGGCCTGAGATTGGTTGTTGAGGATCGCGGCCAGGCGCACCGACTCATTCCTCTCGAGGGCCGGCTCGATTCCCAACAGGATGATAATCAGGAGCGAGCCGGCGACAGCCGTGATCCTCAGCCCCGGCGTCATCGCGACGTTCCCACGGGCTTCACGGGCGCGATCGAGGACTCTCCGGCGCAGCCCTGGCGGCGCGGCCACTGGCTTGAGCCTCCCGAGCCCGATCTCGACATCCGAAATTGGCAGCCCGACGACGTTCCTCTCCTTGTCTTTCACGGTTTCCCTCCCATGGTCTGGCGGAGCTTCTCGATCCCGTAGCGGTAGCGGCTGGCCGCGGTATTGACGGAGACTCCGCAGACGGCGCCGATCTCCTTAAAGGTCAGGCCGTCGAAGACTTTGAGGAAGAGGGCTTCTCTCTGCTCGGCCGGGAGCTCTCCCGCGAGCCGAAGAAGGGACGCCAAAGCCGGATCCTCAGGCGCGGCGAAGACGGCCGCGAGATGGCCGGCCCGTCCGGAGGCGATCATCTTCTCCCCCTCCCTCCGCCCGAGCTTGCGACGCAGGAATCGGTTGGCCTCGTTCCGGGCCACCCTGAAGACGAAGGCCCTGGGATCCCGGACCAGCCGCCAGCGCAGGTCGTATCGCGCGAACCTGCAGAAGGCCTCCTGGAGGACGTCCTGGGCGTCCTCGGTCGAGCCGAGCTTGAAGACGAGATAGCGATAGAGCGCTTCTCCATGGCGGTCATAAAGATCCTCGAGTCCGGACAAACCCGTCTTGGCTCTCCATGGATGAGGACCCCAATCCCGTCGTTTTTTGTCTAGGACAGGCCTCATGACACGCGCTCCCGGCCTTTGGCCCTCATCTTAACACCGGTCCCGCCGCGCGCAACGATCTTTTCCCGGGGCCGCGGCCGGCGTCAATTTCCTTGAATTCCCATGCCCGGGCTCACTACAATAGGGCCTCACGACACCCACCGAAGGAGAAAGCCATGAAGAGAGCCCTCGCGTATGCCGTTGCCATCGTCGCCGTCCTCGGCCTCGTCCAGGCCGCGTCGGCCGAGGGGCGGAACGGTTACTACCGTTATCCGGCCATCCACGGGGAAACGATCGTGTTCACCTCTGAGGGCGACCTCTGGTCGGTCGATGTCCGGGGCGGCCAGGCCCGCCGCCTGACCTCCCACCTGGGCCAGGAGACCCATCCGGCCGTCTCGCCCGACGGACAGACCCTGGCTTTCTCCGCCCAATATGAGGGCCCGACCGAGGTCTACACCATGCCCCTCGCCGGCGGGCTGCCCGTCCGCCGCACCTTCGCCGGACAGACGGCGACCGTCGCGGGCTGGACGCCGGACGGGAAGATCCTCTACGCCACCCAGAAATATTCGACCCTGCCCAACACCCAGCTCGTCGTCCTCGATCCGGCGACG
>DSDX01000057.1 GCA_011048485.1 Candidatus Aminicenantota bacterium
CGCGGACGCGTTCACCATCGCCTTCGCCATTCCCAACCTCTTCCGCCGCCTGACGGGCGAGGGGGCCATGACGCCGGCCTTCGTCCCCGCCTTCACCGGGCTGAAGCGGGCCGGGGACCGGCGCGCGCTCTGGGTCTTCGGCAACGCCCTCTTCTGGGACCTGGCCGTGATCATGGCCGCCACGACCGTCCTGGGCGTCCTGTTCGCCCCCGGCCTGGTCAGGGTCATCGCCTACGGCTTCGGGGACGTGGCCGGCAAGTGGGGCCTGACGGTCCTCATGACCCGGATCATGCTCCCTTACCTCTTCTTCATCACCCTGGCGGCCCTGGCCTCGGGCATCCTGAACGCGTTCGGGCGGTTCTTCGTCCCGGCTTCGACCCCTATCCTGTTCAATATCGCGGTCATCGTCGCCGTCACGGGCTGGGCCGGCGGGGCCGGCGAGCCGGCCCTCGTCTTCGCCGCCGGCGTGGTCGCCGGCGGCCTCCTCCAGCTCGCCTTCCAAGTCCCGTTCCTGTGGCAGGAGGGCATGCGTTTCACCTTCGGCCTGTCCTTCCGCGACCCGACGGTGAGACGGGTCGGCCGGCTCATGCTGCCCGGGATCTTCGGGGCCAGCGTCACCCAGATCAACTTCGCCCTGAGCCGGATGATCGCCTCGGGCCTCGAGCCGGGAAGCGCGTCGGCGCTCTACTACGCCTCCCGCGTCGAGGAGTTGACCTTGGGGCTCTTCGCGATCGCCCTGGCCACGGCCCTGCTCCCGGCCTTCTCCGAGCAGGTCGCCTCGCGGGACATGGCACGGCTGAAGAGCACCCTGGGCTTTTCGCTCAAGCTCGCGGCCTTCGTCAGCTTCCCGGCGGCGGCCGGGCTCATGGCCCTCAACGCCCCCATCATGCGCACGCTCTTCGAGAGGGGCCGGTTCGACGCCGGGTCGACGGCCGTATCGGCTTCGTGCCTGCTTCTCTTCGCCCTCGGTTTGCCTTTCGTCTCGGGGATCAAGGTCGTCGCGCCGGCCTTCTTCTCCCTCGAGGACACCCGGACCCCCGTGGTCATCGGGATCGGGGTCATGGGCGCGAACATCGGCGTCTCGCTCCTGCTCATGGGCCCGCTCAAGGTCGGCGGTCTGGCCCTGGCTTTGTCGCTGTCGCAGGCCGTCAATTTCGCCCTGCTCGTGGCCTGGCTCGAGCGCCGGATCGGCGGCATCGGGAAGACCGGCTGGGCGCGCTCCGCCGTCAAGTCCGCGGCCGCCGCGGCGCTCATGGGCGCGGCCGTCCGCCTGGCCTGGCCCCTGCTCGGCGTCGACGGCTCGGCCTTCGCCGTCCGGGCCGCGGCCCTGGCCGGGGCCATTCTCGGCGGGATGGCCCTCTACGCGGCGATCATCCGGCTGGTCAGCCCGGGTGACTTGAAGAGCATGGCCGCGCTCCTGAGAAAGGCTTTGGTCAAGGAGGCCCCATGAAGATCGTTCTCCAGCGCGTGCGGGAAGCGCGGGTCGAAGTCGAGGGCCGGACCGCGGGCCGGATCGGCCGGGGTCTCTGCCTCCTCGTCGGGATCGAAAAGGGCGACGGCGAGGCCGACGCCGAATACCTGGCCCGGAAATGCGTCGAGTTGCGCGTCTTCCCCGACGCCGCGGGCAAGATGAACCTGTCGCTCGCGGATAGCGGGGGCGAGGTCCTGGCCGTGTCCCAATTCACCCTGGCCGCCTCGGTCCGCAAAGGCCGGCGGCCGAGCTTCGACGGGGCGGAGGAGCCGGCCCGGGCGGCCGAGCTGTTCGATCATTTCGTCGGCGCCCTCCAAGCCCTCGGCGTGACCGTCGAGACGGGGGTCTTCCAGGCCCTGATGGAGGTCCACATCGTCAACGACGGCCCGGTGACCTTCATCCTCGAATCGAGACCGGGAGGACGGCCCGAGGGGGAGCGCGGGCCGGGCTAGCTGAACCGGACCCCGGTCGTCTTGGCGATGGCGGTCTCCGCCGCCGCCCTGACGTGCGGGCTGGCGTCCTTCCTGAGCCGGACGAGCCGGCGCAGGGCCGCCTCGCCGCCGAATTCGCCCAGGGCCTCGGCCGCCGCCCTCCGGACGTCCGCATTGGGGTCCTCGGCGGCCTCCGTGACCAAAGGCAAGGCCTCTTTGAGCCGCCTTCTCCCGATGACGGCCAGGGCCGAGCTTCTCGCGTACCAGGGCGGCCGGCGGAGCCTCCCGGCCGTCCATTCCGGGCTGAGTGACGGGCGGGCCAGGAGCTCCCTGACGGCCAGGTCCCGGACGCCCTGGTGAGGGTCGGCCAGGGCTTCCCACATGAGCTCCTCGGACCAGGGCCGGGGGACCTTGGCGCAGGCGGCGACGATCCTCAATCTCCGGGCCTTGTCCGTGGTCCGGGCGAGCTTCTTCAGAAAAGCCTGGCAGACATCCATCCTCAGACCAGATCCAGGATATGACCCATCTTTTCTTTCTTGGTCTTGAGATAGCGCCGGTTGCAGGGGTTGGGGGCGATCTCGAGCGGCACCCGCTCGACGATCTCCAGGCCATAACCGGCCAGGCCGACGAACTTGCGGGGATTGTTGGTGATGAGGCGGATGCGCCGGACGCCGAGGGCGACGAGGATCTGGGCCCCGACGCCGTAGTCGCGCTGGTCGGTCTGGAAGCCGAGCTTGTGGTTGGCCTCGACCGTGTCGGCGCCCCCGTCCTGGATGGCGTAGGCCCGGATCTTGTTGGCCAGCCCGATGCCCCGCCCCTCGTGGGTCATGATGTAGAGGACAACGCCCCGGCCCTCTTTCTCGATCATCTCCATGGACAGCCGGAGCTGCTCGCCGCAGTCGCAGCGGGCCGAGCCGAAGGTGTCGCCCGTCAGGCACTGCGAGTGGGCCCGGACGAGAACCGGCTCTTCGCCGCCGACCTCCCCCTTGACCAGGGCGACGTGGTGATCGCCCCGGATGGTGTCCTCGTAGACGTGCAGGCGGAAGTGGCCGTGCGAGGTCGGCAGGTCCGTCTCCTCGAGCTTGTGGACGAGCGTCTCGTGCTGCATGCGGTAGCTGATGAGATCGGCGATGGTCAGGATGGGGATGTCGAACTCCCGGCTTAGGACCTCGAGCTCGGGCCGGCGGGCCATCGAGCCGTCCTCGTTCATGACCTCGCAGATGACGCCGGCCGGGGCCAGTCCGGCCATCCGGGCCAGGTCAACCGCCGCCTCGGTCTGCCCGGCCCGGGTCAGGACGCCGCCGTCGGTCGCCTGGAGAGGGAAAACGTGCCCGGGGCGGGCCAGGTCGTCCGGCTTGGTCGCCGGATCGACGGCGGCCAGGATGGTCCGGGCCCGGTCATGGGCCGAGATGCCCGTCGTCACCCCGGATTTGGCGTCGATCGACACGGTGAAGGCCGTCTGGAACCGGGCCGTGTTCTCGTGGACCATGAGAGGGAGCTTGAGCTCCTCGAGCCGGTCCCGCGTGAGAGGCAGGCAGATGAGCCCGCGCCCGTGGCGGGCCATGAAGTTGATCCTCTCGGGCGTAGCCTTCTCCGCGGCGATCATGAGGTCGCCCTCGTTCTCGCGGTCCTCGTCGTCGATGATGATGATCATCCGGCCGGCGCGGACGGCGTCGATGGCCGTTTCGACGGATGCCGTTGTCTTCTCTTCGGTCATGGGAGGGATCGGGACAGCCAATTATACACGTATTTGCCGATCATGTCACACTCGATGTTGACCCGGGCCCCGCCGCGCAGGGAGCCGAGATTGGTCGCGGCCAGGGTCGCCGGGACGAGCTCGACCTCGAAGGACGCCGGGCCGAGTTTGGCGACGGTCAGGCTGACGCCGTCGACGGCGACCGACCCTTTGGCCACCAGGAAAGGCCTAAGGGCGGCGGGGATGGAGATGGCCAGCCTCTTGCCGGGCGGCCGCGCCGAGGTCCGGGTGACCCGGCCGACGCCGTCGACGTGTCCGCTGACGAGGTGGCCGCCGAGCGGGGCGGCGAGCGTGAGCGGGAGCTCGAGGTTGAGGCGATCGCCCGGGCCGAGGGCGCCGAGGGTCGTCTTGGCCAGGGTCTCCCGGGAGAGATCGAACCCGAGGACGCCCCGGTCCGCCCCGGTGACCGTGAGACAGACTCCGTTCACGGCGACGCTGTCGCCCCGCGCGACCTTGGCCGCGATCCCGGGGGCTTCGACGGCCATCTCCGAACGCCCGCGGCGAAAGCCGAGGAAGCGGCCCTGACCTAAGATGAGACCGGTGAACATCAGAGGTAGCCCTCCACGATGATATCGTCCTCGATCGTGAACGCGCGGGCCCGTTCGAGGGCCGGGGCGCCGGCGATCCTGTCCGCGCCGCGGCCGCCGAGAAAGCCCGGAGCGCCCGCTCCTCCCACGAGACGGGGGGCGAAGGTCAGGACGGCCTTGTCGGCCAGGCCGGCCTCGACGAACGAGGTGAAGACGCGCCCTCCGCCCTCGACGAGGAGCGCGGCGATCTCGCGGCGGCCGAGCTCGGCCAGCACGGCCTCAAGCGCCCAGGCCGTCGCTCCGCCGGGAGGCCGGAGGACCTCGACCCCCAGGTCCTCGAGCGCCCCGGCCTTGTCGCCCGGCGCCTCGCGCCCGCAGAAGACGGCGATCCGGCCGCGATCGAGGGTCGACAGGATGCGCGCGTCCGGCGGAAAACGGAGCCGCGAGTCGAGGACGGCCCGGAGGAGCCGCTTGGCCGGCCAGAGCGGATGGCGCACGGTCAGACGGGGGTCGTCGGCGACGAGCGTGTTGACGCCGATCATGAGCGCGTCCTGCTCGCCGCGGAGGAGGTGGACGTAGTCGCGCGTCCCGGCCGAGGAGATCCACCGCGCCTCGCCGCTCGAGCAGGCGATCTTGCCGTCGAGCGTGAGGGCGGCCTTGAGGGTCACGAACGGCGTCCCGCGGACGATGAACTTGACGTAGGCCTCGTTGAGCGCGGCGTTCCGGTCCGCGAGCAGGCCCACGGAGACGTCGAGGCCGGCCTGCTCGAGCCGGCGGATGCCCCGGGTATCGACGAGGGGATTGGGATCGACGGCCGAAACGACGACGCGGGCCAGCCCGGCGGCGATGACCCGGTCGACGCAGGGCGGCGTCCGCCCCCAGTGGACACAGGGCTCGAGGGTGAGATAGAGAGTCGCGCCGCGGGCCCGGGGGCCGGCCATGTCCAGGGCCATGATCTCGGCGTGAGGCTTGCCCGCCTCCTCGTGATAACCGTGGCCGACGACCGCCCCGTCGCGGACGATGACGGCCCCGACGAGAGGGTTCGGGCTCGTCCGGCCCCGGGCCGCTTCGGCCAGTCCGTAGGCCATCTCCATCCAGGCCAGGTCGCCGGTCCCGGTCATGAGAGCAGGGCCTCCACGAAATCCCGGGGCGAGAATCGGGCGATGTCGTCCTCGCCCTCGCCCAGGCCGAGGTAGCGGATGGGCAGGCCGAGCTCGGCCGCGACGGCCAGGGCCGATCCGCCCTTGGCCGTGCCGTCGATCTTGGTCAGGAAGATGCCGGTCAGGCCCGAGAACTTGAGGAACTCCCGGGCCTGGAGGACGGCGTTCTGGCCGACCGTCGCGTCGAGGACAAGGAAAGCCTCGACGCGGATCCCGGGGAGCTCGCGGCCGACCACGCGCCGGACCTTGTCCAGCTCGGCCATGAGGTTGGCGTTCGTATGGACGCGGCCGGCCGTGTCGACGATGAGGACGTCGCCCCGCTGGGCCTGGAACGACCGGGCGGCGTCGAAGGCGACGGCGGCCGGATCGGCCCCGTAGGCGCCCTTGACCACCGGGATGTCCAGCTTCGCGGCCCAGATCGCGAGCTGCTCCTGGGCCGCGGCCCGGAAGGTGTCGGCGGCCGCCAGCACGACCCGCCGGCCCTCCCTCTTGTGGAGCGCCGCGAGCTTGGCCGCCGAGGTCGTCTTGCCGCCCCCGTTGACGCCGACCATCAGGACGACGGCCGGCCCGGCGGATCGGGCGGCCGCCCCGCCGGAGGACAAGAGAAGGGCCGTCAGCTCGTCCCTGAGCGCGGCCTCGAGCCCGGCCCGGTCCTCGGTCTTGAACGTCCTGGCGCGCAGCGCGCCGACGATCTTGGCGGCGGCGGTGACCCCGACATCGGCCTGGACGAGCGCTTCCTCGAGGTCTTCCAGGACCTCTTCTCGGCGCTTGCCGCTGCGGAGGATGTCCCCGACCTTGCGGAAGGCGCCCCGGGTCCGGGCCAGCTTTTCCCTGAGACTTCCGAGCATGGTCTTAACATTTTATTTTTCAAGCGTTTAATTGTCAACAGCTCGGTCGAGCGCGGTTGAGCGGCAACGGTGAATATGCTAGAGTGAGGTCGCCATGAACGCCGCCGATTGGATCGTCCATCCGCCGCGGGCCGAAGCCGAGGCGCTGGCCGCGGCGCTCGACATCCCCCCGGCCATCGCCCGGGTCCTGGTCAACCGCAAGATCCTGACCGAGGAGGCGGCGCGCGAGTTCCTGTTCGGCGGCCTCGCCGGCCTCCACGATCCCTACCTGATGACGGGCATGGACAAGGCCGTCGCGCGGGTCGAGGCGGCCATCGCCCGGCGCGAGAAGATCCTCATCTTCGGCGATTACGATGTCGACGGCGTGCTGTCGACGGTCATGCTGAGAAAGGCGCTCGCGACGCTCGGCGCCGAGGTCGACCATTTCATCCCCGAGCGCCTGACCGACGGCTACGGCATCAAGGACGAACACATTGCCATCCCGGTCGAGCGGGGGGCCGCCCTGGTCATCAGCGTGGACTGCGGGGTCAAGTCCGTCGGGTTCGCCGCGCGGGCCCGCGAGCGGGGCGTCGACGTCATCATCACCGACCATCATCGCCCCGGCGACGCCATCCCCGAAGCGGTGGCGGTGCTCGACCCCGTCGTTCCGGGCTCGGGCTACCCGGACGCCGGATTGGCCGGGG
Organism: Candidatus Aminicenantota bacterium; assembly: GCA_011048485.1. GTDB lineage: Bacteria > Acidobacteriota > Aminicenantia > Aminicenantales > Saccharicenantaceae > RBG-16-66-30. The sequence goes on from DSDX01000057.1 coordinate 6,877, forward strand.
TCGGCGTCGTCTTCAAGCTCATCCAGGCCCTGCTCCAGAGGGCGGGCAAGGACGCCGGGCTGCCCCACTATCTCAAGCTCGTCTCCATAGGCACGGTCGCCGACGTGGCCGAGCTCAGGGGCGAGAACAGGATCTTCGTCAAGCGGGGCCTCGAAGGCTTGCGCGACGTCGCCAATCCGGGGCTGCGCAGCCTGATCGAGGCCTGCGGCCTCGGCCATCGGAAGATCTCCGAGGGGGACCTCGGTTTCCGCATCGGGCCGCGGATCAACGCCGCCGGCCGGATGGGGCAGACCGAGCTGGCCGTGCGGCTGTTCTTCTCGGACGACCCCGCGGAGACCCGGGGCCTGGTCGAGAAGCTCGAGGAGCTCAACGGCCAGCGCCAGCGGACCGAGGAGAGGATCTTCGTCGAGGCCCGGGACAGGATCGAAGCGCGGGAGCTGGACAGGAAATACAAGTGCCTCGTCCTGGGCAGCCCGGAGTGGCACCGCGGCGTCATCGGCATCGTCGCCTCCAAGCTCAAGGACCGTTTCAACCGTCCGGTCGTGCTTTTCCATTACGACAACGGCAAGGCCAGCGGCTCGGGCCGGAGCATCCCCGAGGTCCCGTTGATCGACCTTCTCGAGGATTGCCGGCGGCACTTCCTGAGCTATGGCGGGCACCGCCTGGCCGTGGGCTGCACCCTGCCGACGGACGGGATGGCCGCCTTCAAGGAGACGTTGAACGCCCTGGCCGAGGCCCGCATTTCCGAGGACAACCTGAGGCGCAAGATCCGCCTCGACGGGCCCCTCGATCTCGGCGAGATCGATGAGCGTTTTCTCGGCGCGTACGCGCTGCTCGTCCCCTTCGGCGTCGGGAACCCCAAGCCCCTGTTCATGGCCGACGGTGTCGAGGTCGTCAGCGAGCCCCAGGTCCTGAAGGGCAAGCACCTCAAATTCCTGGCCCGTCAGAACGGCCGGGTCTTCGAGGCGCTCGGTTGGGGCAAGGCCGATTGGCGCCACGTCCTGCGGCGCGGCGTCCGGATCAGCCTGGCCTTTGCCGTCACGACCTCGACATATCGCGGCGAGGAGAGGGTCAACCTGACCGTCGAAGACCTGAAGGCCTGAGACGATGAGTCCTCAAAGGGCGCCCGCCCCCGTCCGGCTGATCACGGTCGTCGCGGCCGTCGCCTGCGTCGCGCTGGCCGCGGTGATGGCCGTCCTGCTGACGGGGCGGCGAGGCGGGGCCGTCCGCCGGGCCGAGGCGCCCCGGCCGCCCGACAGCCGCGAGGTCGACCTCAAGGAGCGGGTCAGACACAGGGAATACCGGGACGGACGACCGGCGGTGGACGTCCGGGGCGAGAGGTTCTATCGCGGCCCCGACGGGCGGAACCATCTCGCGGGGTCGGTCGAGGTCGCCAGCCTCGGGCCGGAAGGCGCGACCGTCGCCCGTCTCACGGCCGAAGAGGTCGTCTACGATCCCGGCTCTCTCCTCTTCACCTTCACCGGGGACGTGCGGATCGAGGCGGGCGGGGTCGCGCTCGAAGGGGGCTGCTTCAGCTACGACAAGCCGCGGGGCCTGTTCGAAACGACGGGCGGGGGACGCTTCTCGTCGAGGACGATCGCCGGGAGCGCGCCGGAGATCGCCTACCTCGAAGGTCCTGACGAAGTCAGGCTGGGCGGCGGTTTCCAGGCCGCCCTGACCGGCGCGGGAGGGACCGGGAG
>DSDX01000063.1 GCA_011048485.1 Candidatus Aminicenantota bacterium
CCCTCAGGGTCGTGGACGAGCAGAGGCTCCTGGCCTTCGCCGCGACCCTCAAGGACCTGCCCGGCCAGAAGGGCGTTTTCTTCTTCTACCAGCGCGAGTTCGTCCCCAAGATCGACCCGCGTCTCGTGGACATGCTGGCGACGCGCTACAACCAGAGGCCGGACATCACCCAATCCCTCGACACCATCTTCGGGCTCCAGCGGCGCGAGAGCCCGTTCGATCTGGACATCGTCACCAAGGCCTATGCCGACGCCTCGGCCTCCGTCCATTTCCTCCACATCACCCGGCCCGCGGAGAGGACGGCCGGGGTGAGGATGGAGGAGATGTCGGAGGACATCTTCGGGCCCCTCCGGGAGATGGCCCGGGTCACGGGAGGATACAGCGCCTCGTCGGCGAACATCGCTTCGGTCATGCAAAAGGCCGTCGAGGCCTCGGAGAACTACTACCTACTCTATTACCGGCCGAGGGACATCCGGAACGACGGGCGCTTCCGCCGCCTGACGGTCAGGGTCCGTGACGGCGCCTACCGGATCAGCCACAGGCAGGGCTACATCGATGACTAAGGTCCGTCCCCGCCCGGCCCGGGCGTTGGCTTCGCCCCGGGCTCATGATAGAATACGCCTTCACTGAGGAGGTCGCAATGAAGAAGAAGATCGCGCTGGCATGCCTGGTCGCCATCCTTTGCGCCGGCCTGGCCGCGGCCCAGGACTACAAGGGCAAGGGCCGCGTCGGCGGCATCGTCACGGACGAGGACGGCAACCCCATCGAGGGCGTCACGGTCAAGCTGTTCTCGCTGCGGGCCCAGGACGGCATCACCGTCCAGACGGACAAGGACGGCAAGTGGCTCGGCGCCTGGATCCGGAGCGGCGGCTGGAACATCGATTTCGTCAAGATCGGCTACGCCCCGAAAAAGGTCGTCGTGGAGATCTCCGAGAGCAAGAGGAACCCGGACGTCAGCGTGACGCTGACCAAGGTCGAAGGCCTCGTCCTCACCGACGAGATCAGGGACCTTCTGACCAAGGGCAACGAGATGTTCGACGCCCAGGACTACGCCGGGGCCCTGGCCGTCTACGAGGACATCCTGGCCAAGTACCCGGACGCCTATCCCATCTCGATGAACGTCGGCAACGCCTATTTCGCCCAGGAGAAGTACGACCTGGCCGAGGAGAGCTACAAGAGGGTCATCGCCGAGGAGCCGGACAACGTCGCCGCCATCATCGCCGTCGGCAACTGCTACGCCAACCGCGGCCAATCGGACCAGGCCCTGGAATGGTACGGCAAGGTCGAGTTCGAGAAGATCGAGGATCCGACCGTGCTCTACAACCTGGGCACGAACTACTACAACAACGCCAAGTTCGAGGAGGCCCTCAAGTTCTACCAGAAGGCCGTGGCCAAGCAGAAGGAATCGACCGACGCGCTCTACCAGCTCGGCCTGGCCTATCTCAACCTCCAGCGGAAGGACGAGGCCATCGCCGCCTTCGAGGATTACTTGAAGATCGACGCCGAGTCCGGCCGGGCGGACCAGGTCCGGGGCTTCCTGGACTACCTGAAGAAATAGCCGGCGGCCCGGACCGAAGGCTATGAGACGATCCCTCCTCGCGGCGCTGGCCCTGCTCATCGCGGCGACAGCCAGCCCGGCCCAGAAACTGGCCGAGAGGGACCTCCCGGCCCAGTACCGGGAATGGCTCAACCTGGTCGCCTATCACATCCAGCCCGTCGAGAAGGACGTCTTCCTCCAGCTCACGAGCGACCGCGACCGCGACCTGTTCATCGAAACGTTCTGGAACCAGCGCGACCCGACGCCGGGGACGCCCGAGAACGAGTACCAGGCCGAGCTCGTCAAGCGCTTCCAGTACTGCAACGAGTTCCTGGGCCGGACCGTGTCACGCGAGGGCTGGCGGACCGACCAGGGCCGCATCTACATGATCCTCGGTTCGCCCCAGGGCATCGAGAACTTCGAGGGGACCCAGGGCATCGTGCCCTGCGTCGCCTGGAGCTACTACGGCGACGCGCGCCGGGACCTGCCGCCTCAGTTCACCCTGCTGTTCTACAAGCGGGGCGGCGTCGGCGAGTTCAAGCTCTACGATCCCATCGCCGACGGCCCGACCCGCCTACTGCAGCACCAGCGGAACATCGGGGACCCGTTCGACTACGAGACCCTCTACGAGAAGATCCGAGACCAGGCGCCCTCGCTGGCCGAGATCGCCATCACCCGCATCCCGGGCGAGTACAACTACGACCTGTCCCCGTCGCCCCGCAACGCCATGCTGATGGCCACGATCTACGAGGCCCCCAAGAGGGACGTCAATCCCTCCTACGCCTCCCATTTTCTCAACTACCGGGGCGTCGTGTCCACCGAATACCTGACGAACTACGTCGAGAGCCACGCCTCGACGGCCCTCATCCACGACCCGGTCACGGGACTGCGGTTCCTCCATTTCAGCATGGTTCCTACCGACGTCAACGTCGACGTCTACGTGCCCAAGGACCAGTTCTACTGCAGCTTCCGGACCGATATCAGCCTGCGGTCGGGCGAGGACATCGTCTTCCAGTACTCCCGCGAGTTCCCGCTCTACTTCCCCCAGAGCGACTGGGAACGGGTCCGGGCCAACGGCCTAGCCATCGAGGATTCCTTCCCCGTCATCGAGGGCAGGTACAAGCTGAGCGTCCTGCTGACCAACACCGTCGGCAAGCAGTTCAGCGTCCTCGAGAGGGACATCGAGGTCCCGGCCGAGCCCGCGAGGCCTTCCCTCAACGGTCCCTTCCTCGGCTATAAGTTCGAGACCTACCAGCGGGACGTCCACATCCCCTTCAAGTCCGAGGACCAGAAGCTGGTCACCGATCCCAAGATGACCTTCGCCCGTGGCGAGGCGCTGGCCGTCCTTCTCAACGTGGTCAATCCGACCCGGGAGCTCCTCGAGCGGGGCGAGATGAGGATCGTCATCCAGGGCCTGCGCGAGGCCGACCCGGTCCGGAGGTCCTACACGGTCAAGCTCAGCGCCTTCCCCCTCCGGAAGGTCCTGAGCGTCCCCCAGACGATCGCCGCCCCGGACCTGGACCCGGACTATTACGAGCTCCGGGTCGCGCTCGTCGGGGCCGGCGGCGAGACGCTCGACGAAAAGAAGGAGTCGTTCGTCATCTCCCCGGTCGCGTCCATCGGCCACCCGATCGCCAACGCCAAGGGTTTCCCGCTCGCCAACCAGTTCCTCTACCGCTACATGCTGGCCCAGCAGGCCGAGCGGACGGGCCGCGCGGAGACGGCCAAGTCCCTCTACGACCAGGCCTTCCAGCTCAATCCCGACTACAAGGAAGGCGTCATCATGTACGCCACCTTCCTCAACAAGACGGGAGCCTTCGAGGAAGCCCTCCAGATCGCGGAAAAGCTGCGCGGCGACGACCAGAGGCGCTTCCCGTTCTCGCTCATCCGGGGCCAGGCCCTTCTGGGCCTGGAGAGGTACGAAGAGGCCCTGGCCGAGCTCCTCCAGGCCAACCGCATCTACAACAGCGACACGGCCGTCCTCAACTCCCTGGGGCGGTGCTATTTCGGGCTGGGCCGGAAAGAGGAAGCCCTCGAGGCCCTCAGGGCGTCCTTGAAGCTCAATCCGGAGCAGAAAGCGATCCGGGCCCTCATCGAAGAGATCGAGAAATAGCCGGCCGCCTTCATTTTTTTGAACAAAATCCAAAATATTGAATAGGAGAACTCTTGAACCGTTCTTTTATTCATTGATTAGTGTATTGAAATCAAATCGTTAGCCCATTACTGGCAGGTACGTTCTTTTGGCACATGACTTGCTATATCATCATCAGATTCACAGGCTATTTATGGTCATTTTCCGAGCGACAACAAGAAGAAAATGTGGAGGTGTGAATGAGGTAGGGCATGAACCTAGCATCGGTAGGGCGAGTGGACGGCCGCTCGAACCTAAGGAAGGGCAACATCGACAGGAGGTAAGAGGTATGAAGAAATGCTTCATCGTCCTGGCCGTGCTGCTGTTCGCCGTCACGCTGACAGCGCAGGTCAGAACGGGAAACATCTACGGAACGATCACGGACACGGAAGGGAATCCCCTGCCCGGAGTCAGCGTGACGTTGCGGGGCGCCCAGATCGCGCCTTTGACAACGGTCACCGGCCCGACAGGGGTTTACCGCTTCATGTCCCTGTCCCCGAGCTCTGAGTTCGAGATCACCGCGGAGCTCACGGGGTTCAAGAAGGCCGTCCAGGGCGGCATCATCGTCCAGATCGGCCAGAACTCCGAGATCAACATCGTCATGGAGGTCGGGACCCTCGAGGAGCAGGTCACCGTCATCGCCCAGACGCCCATCGTCGACACCAAGAAGACGACCGTCGGGGCGAACATCGACAAGGAGGCCATGCAGTCCCTCCCGACGGCCCGCGACCCCTGGGTCGTCCTCCAGCTGGCGCCCGCGGTCATGGTCGACCGTGAGAACGTCGGCGGCAACGAGTCCGGCCAGCAGTCCGGGTTCATCGGCAAGGGCGACACGTCCGGCGCGCGCATCTCGGGCAACCAGGGCGCCAACAACATCTGGGCGGTCGACGGCATCGACATCACCGACCCGGCGGCCCTCGGCGGCTCGGCCCTGTACTACGACTTCGACATGTTCGAAGAGCTGAACATCACCACGGGCGGCGCGGCCGACGTCAGCATCCAGACGGGCGGCATCGCCCTGAACATGGTCACCCGCCGCGGCGGCAACCGGATGAGCCTGGCCGGCCGGTTCTACCTGACCGACAACTACTTCCAGGCCAACAACCTGACCCAGGACCTCATCGACAAGGGCGTCCAGAACATCAACAAGATCCAGCAGATCAAGGACTTCGGCTTCAACGCCGGCGGCCCGATCATCAAGGACAAGCTGTGGTGGTGGGGCTCCTACGGCGTCCAGAACATCTTCGTCTGGACGATCACCGGCAACCAGGACAAGACCGACCTCGCCAACTACAACTTCAAGCTCAACGCCCAGGTCCTGCCCAACAACCGCTTCGAGTTCCTGATCACCTCCGGGGCCAAGGAGAAGTTCGGCCGCAACAGCAGCTTCGCCAAGCCCGAGGGCGACTACCAGCAGGGCAAGTACCACTGGGGCAGCCCGATCATCAAGCTGCAGGACGAGCACGTCTTCGGCAACAACTTCTTCCTTTCGGCCAAGTTCACCTTCAACGACGCCGGCTTCGGCTGGCGGCCCGTCCCCGACCCCAACTGCGAAGCCCCCATCGTCTACGACAACACCGATCTGAAGTACGTCCCCTACACGTCGGGCGAGACCACGAGCTGGGGCTCCTACGGCGTCGGCCGGCCGCGCAAGAACTATCAGCTCCAGGCCACCTACTTCAACGACACCCTTTTCAGCGCCTCGCACGAGATCAAGCTCGGCGCGGAGTACTCCCACAAGGTCCAGGAATACCTGACCGGCAACCTGCAGGGCTTCGACATCGGCCGGAACTGGTCCTCGCTGGCGCTCGACGCCGACTTGGACGGCATTCGGACGATCGACGAGATGGCCGGCTGGCAGCGGGCCTACGTCTATCGCCGCAACGCCGGCAATTCCAAGACCGAGCAGATGGCCGCCTACTTCCAGGACACGATCGTCAAGGGCAACTTCACGCTGTCCCTCGGCCTGCGCTACGACAGGCAGTGGTCCGGCGGCGGCGCCTTCTTCCGCGACGCCGTCCGCGTCCCCGGCTTCGAGACGGCCTGGGACAAGGTCTTCGACTCGGCCGTCACCAGCACCCTTGACGCCCTGCTCACAGACAAGTCTGTCGGAGCGGTCGGCGGCAGAGCCCTGATCGTCAACGGCGAGAACAGGGAGTACCAGTGGAACGACTTCTCGCCGCGCATCGGCCTGACCTGGGACGTCACCGGGGACGGCAAGACCGTGGCCAAGCTGGCCCTGTCGCAGTACGGCGACATCATGGGCGTCGGCTGGTACCGGGCCACCCCGTCCAGCACGGGCGGCGGCATGCGCTACTGGTGGAACGACGACGGCGACAACCTGATGCAGCTCGACGAGATGTACTGGGCCTATTCGTCGCGGATGGCCGGCATGGCCTACCAGCCCTACCGGGTCTTCACCGACGCCGGCGCCTTCACGCCCGAGGCCCAGGCCGCGCTCGTCGGCGGCTACGACAGCGACGCCTACTACTACGGCAACTACTACAGCTACGACATCCTCAATCCGAACGAAGAGCCCGTCTACGGCGCCGGGACCACCTACTTCCTGAACCGGAAGGCCCAGTCGGGCAGCCGGACCCGAGAGATCCTGCTGACCCTCGAGCGGGAAATCATCGCCGACTTCTCGGCCGGCATCAACCTGACCTACCGGTACTTCGACGGCGACCAGGCCTACTACGACTACTACCCCGAAGAGCACCAGGACGAGTACCCCGCCTACGCCGGGCCCAGGATCATCGACCCCGGCTCCGGCAACTGGTACGTCGCGGCCGGCACCGTCCCCGCGACCTACGAGATCGCCGGCCAGACCTATTCGTCCGGCGACGCCGCCGGGCGGACCTACTACTTGGCCGGCCCGGATTACCCCACCACCAACACGCGCTACGGCGTCGTCCGGGAGACCGACAACCACTTCGTCTACTACGGCCTCGACTTCATCTTCAACAAGAGGCTGTCGAACAAGTGGATGATGAACGCCTCCTTCACGCTGCAGGACCAGAAGACCTACTGGGGCACCGACTTCTTCGATCCGACCAACAAGTGGTGCTCCGACGGCAAGACCTACGGCGACTGGGGCGGCGGCGCCAGCGGCAAGACCAGCGTCCTGATGTACACGAAGTGGATGGCCAAGATCAGCGGCCTCTACCAGCTGCCCTGGGGCTTCAACGTCTCCGGGACGTTCAACGCCCGCGAAGGCTGGAAGATCCCCCAGTACTTCTACATGAACTTCGACAACACGGGTCTGGCCCCCAACTACACCGCCGACCACCAGGCCTACATCATGAAGGCCAATGACACGGCCAAGTCGCACCCCACGTTCTATAACATCACGTTCCGGCTCGAGAAGAGGATCAACATCGGCGCCGGCCGCCTGTACCTCATGGCCGACGTCTTCAACCTGCTCAACTCCAACATGCCCATCCGCGGCTACTCCGACTACGACGGCCAGGCCTACTACACCAACGACGGCGCCGGCGGCCTCGAGCAGTACGCCTACTACAGCTACGCCTACGACGACCGCCTGAACGAGATCCTCAACCCCAGGATCATGAGGCTGGGCGTCCGGTTCGAGTTCTAAGCTCTACCCCGCTGAAGCACAAAAGCCCGTCCCGGCTCGCGCCGGGACGGGCTTTTCTCTTTCGGGAGGACACCATGGAACGACGTCGACAGACGCGCGTCACGGTCTTCGCCGCGGCCGCCGTCACGGGGCTCATGCTCGCGGCGGCCTTGGCGGCCGCGAGCGCCGGTCAGAAGCCCAAGGCCCAGGCCAAGATCTACGAGGAATCCCTGCAGGGCCTGACGGGTCAGCCGTTCGGCAAGGTCATCGCCGCCATCGAGGATTGGGACTTCGACTGCCTCGATGCCTGGGAGGCCGTCGACCCCTCGCCCAAAGAAGTGACCGGCCACAACCGCAGCAAGATCAAGTTCTCAAAAAAGGAGATCGCGGAGATCTTCGGCCCCGGCGGGACCTTCCGCGTCGTCGTCTACAACAAGCTCATCGGCACGGACGCGACGACGATGGGGACGGTCGACTCGATGGGCATGGCCAGCAGCAAGGACGCGACCTTCACCATCGAGAAGTACACCGTCATCCGGGCCGTCTTCAAGGACGACGCCCTGATCCTGTACCGGGTCTGGCCGGTCCTGGAACAATCGGAGATGGCCGGCGGGATGCTCTTCCGCCGCTGAGGGCGGGCGGCGAGGTCCGTCCGTTTCAGCAAGGCGGCCTATTCGTCCGCAAGATCGGGCTTGAAGGCCCGGGCCTTCTTCTTATCCGATACCCGGCGCTTGTCGGCCAGCATCTTCTCCTTGGCCCGCTTCGAGCGCTTCCGCTTCTGGCGGCGGATCTTGGCGATCCTCCGCTCCTCTTCGCTCTTCCTGCCCAGGATGGCCGCCTCGATCTTGTCGGCCAAGATGCGGCGGGCCAGAAACCTGTTGAGGGCCTGGGAACGCTCCCGTTGGCACTTGACCTCGGTGCCGGTCGGGAGGTGCTTGAGGTAGACGCAGGTCGCCACCTTGTTGACGTTCTGCCCGCCGCGGCCGCCCGAGCGGACGAACTTCTCGACCAGGTCCTCCTCGCGGACGCCGAGACTCTCGAGCCTCTCGGCCAGGGCCTGTTCCTTGTCGGGACCGACGCCGCCCGCCGCCATGCCGCCATCCTACCCAACTTAAATGGGGGATACAAGAGGTCTTGTGTCCCCCATTTCATTGGAATAAACTGGCGCTTCAGGCGTCCAAATGACGGAGGTTTTCATGACCAAGCCAGCCGCCCGCATCGCTTCGGCCGTCCTCGCGGCCGCCCTCGTCGTCGCGCTCACCGCGGCCCAGAC
>DSDX01000133.1 GCA_011048485.1 Candidatus Aminicenantota bacterium
GCCTATGACCCTAACCAATTAGTTTTGTTTGACTTATAATAGGACACGCCTGGTTTGACCCCATCTTGTTTGCTATAATTTTTCTATGCCGGCCAACCTGCCGCCCGAATACCACAAGATCGAGGCCGAGCTGCGCGCGGCCCGGACGCCCGAAGAGAAGATCGAGATCTACGAGCGCCTCATCCGCGTCATCCCGCACCACAAAGGCACCGACAAGCTCATCGCCATGTACCGGCAGAAGATCGCCAAGGCCCGCGAGGAGGGCGAGCGGCGCAAGGCCACGGCCAAGCACGCCCCGACCCACAAGATCGAGCGATCGGGCGCCGGCCAGGTCGTGTTCGTCGGGCCGCCGAACGCGGGCAAGTCGAGCCTGGTCAAGGCCCTCACGGACGCCCGGCCCGAGATCGCGGACTACCCGTTCACGACCCGCGCCCCGGCGCCGTACATGATGCCGTTCGAGAACGTCAAGGTCCAGCTGGTCGACACGCCGCCGGTCACGGGCGAGTTCATGGAGACGTGGTTCCCCGAGATGGTCAAGATGGCCGACGCCGTCCTCCTCGTCGCCGACCTCACCGATCCGGACGCGGCCCCGGCGCTCGACGGCATCATCGAACGGCTAAGGGAACGGAAGGTCGAACTGGTCCGGGCCGACGCCGACATTCCCCCGGCCATGTTCCCCTTCCGCAAACGGTCGGTCCTGGCCGCGAACAAGACCGACGCGGCCGCCGCTCCGGGCGCCTTCGAGGACCTCGGCCAGCTGCTCGATTGCCCGTGTGAGCGGATCGCCGTGTCGGTCGCGACCGGCCAGGGCCTCGAAGCCTTGCGCCGGGGCGTCTTCGGCCTTCTGCGCGTCGTCCGCGTCTACAGCAAGATCCCGGGCAAAAAGGCCGAGCGGGACTCGCCCTTCACGCTCAAGGCCGGAAGCACGGTCATGGACATGGCCCGGGCCGTCCACAAGGACTTCGCGGACCGGCTTCATTACGCCCGGGTCTGGAACGCGGCCGGCCTCGACGGGCTCCGCGTCAACCGCGACTACGTGCTCTCCGACGAGGACGTCGTCGAGCTCCACATCTGAGACGAAGCCGTCCTCGCGGGGCCCTCTCCTCTTCAGGGCCCCCTCTCATCCGGCCGCGGCTTGGGCCAGAGGCGCGATCCGCTTGGGGACCTTGCTCACGCCGGCCTCGGAGAACGAGGCCTCCCGTTCACCACACCTTCGGGACGAGCTTCCACCGCACGGCCCGGGCATATTCGGCGTATCCGGGGAGCTCGGCCTGGAGCATCCGGTCCTCGAGGGCCGTCCGCAGGATGAACAAAACGACGATCATCCCGGCCAGAATGAGGGCGTAGAGCGAGCCCAGCAGGACCGGGACGCCGAGAATGGTCAGGATGACGGCCGCGTACATCGGGTGGCGGACGATCCGATAGGGGCCCGTCGTGCAGACGGCATGGCCGCGGTCGGTCTGGATCCTCACGACCTCGGCGAGAAAGGCGTTCACCCGGAAGGCCCAGATCACCAGGCTCCAGGCCGCGAACAGGACCAGCAGGGCCAGCCCCTGGGCGACCCGAGGTACGTGGGACCACCGGAACCGGACCGCGTCCATGGCGGCGACGATTAGCATGACCGAGAGCAGGACGGTATAGACTCGGATGATCGTCCGGTCCCAGCGCTTGACGTCCGGCCTCGCCGCCCCCGTCATCCGTTCCTTAAGGAGCCCGGGATCCCGGCGCTTCAACCAGAGCATCCAGCCGCCCGTGGTCACGACATAGAAGCCGAGAAGGACCCAGAACGCGGTCCAGCGCACGGTCCCGGCGGCGATAAAGACCAAAGCCACGAAGGCCAGGCTGAGCGCGACCTTGACCAGGGGCGAGAGAGGCCGCCTCGCGGCGCTGTTAGCGCTCATGTCCCGGCCGGGCTAGAAGCCGGGCAGCTCGATGACCTTGCCCGTGCCGATGGGGACATAGCGGTCCCCGAACGCCGCCTTGAACAGGGCGATGGGCCGGTCCCCGGTGCAGTGCGTGGCGCCGCACTGTTCGACCCCCAGCTCCTTGAACGAGGCAATGATCTTCCCGACCTCGGCGTCCGGCGTGCCGCCGAGATGGAAGCCGCCGAAGACGAGATGGATGGGCTTGTCCAGGATCTCCTTGGCCCGCTCGAGGATATTGACGATGCCTTGATGGGAGCAGCCGGTCACGATGACGAGCCCCCGGGGCGTGTCGAGGACGAGGGACTGCTCCTTGATCCTGTCCCCCATCTCGCCCGTCACGTGGACGCGGGGGCAGATCTCGACGGGCTCGTCGATCGTCCGGATTTCGGCCCCCGACGCGCGGACCCCCCGGCCGAATTCCGGCGAGAAGGATACGGGAAAGAGAACAGCAACCTTCGGCTTCAGCTCCAGGACGGCCGGCAACCCGCCGGTATGGTCCCCGTGCTCGTGGCTGATCACGACGATGTCGACCTTCGTCAGATCGACCTTCAGGGCCTCGACGTTGTGCATCAGGATCTCGGGCCGGGTCCCCGTGTCGAAGAGAATGGTCTTGTCCGTCCCTTCGATCAGGCAGGAGAAGCCCCAATCCGCCTTGGTCCCCTCTTGATGGACATAATTGTCGTAGAGCACGGTGAATCTCAACATCGGCCCTTCCGGACCGCCGCGCGCCGCGATGGCGGCCGCGCCGCCGCCGACCGCCGCGAGCAATAGGGTCGCCGCGAGGGAAAGACCTTTAGCGGACATGACCATGGGAACCTCCCGTCTATCGAGGATTGTCTTCGCCGTCAGGATAGACCTCGCGGCGAAGGGCTGTCAAGCCGGCGCGGGGGAGGCCCGCTCCCCCGCCATGCGAGGGGTCTTCCCGCTCGGGGAAAGCCCCGGCCCCGTCAGCGGCGAAAGTCGAGCGCGAGCTCGTCGCTCAGGTCCATGATGGTCATGAACAGGAGCTGGGCGACGTCCTCCATGATCTCCGGCGTGACGAGCTCGATCGAATCCCGGGTGTTGTGATAGGTCGGGTAGGGCAGGCGCGGGCCGCCGTAGGCGCCGAAAGTCAGCGACGGGACGCCCTTCCAGAAGAACCAGGCCGAGTCCTGGCGCGGGCGGCCGGGATAGGAGGCCGGGCCCGTCCTGAGAACGCGGTGGACGAAGCCCGCGTTGGCCTTCTCCACGAAGTCCCAGAAGGCGGGATAGGTCGTGCCGCCCGAGGCGGAGATCTTGTCGCCGATCCCGGGCCCCTCCATGTTGATGAAGACGACGGTCTTGTCGAGCGGGTAGATGGGGTGGTCGGTGTAGTAGTGCGACCCTTGGGTCCCCTGGTCCTCGCTCTGCTCCTCGCTGCCGAAGAAGAAGAACACGACGGTCCGCTTCGGCTTGACGGCGCACTTGGCTATGGCCTCGGCGACGCCCAGCCCGACGGCCACGGAGGTGGCGTTGTCGTTGGCGCCGGGCATGAGCTCCCACAGCCGCCCCAGGTGGTCGAGGTGGCCGCCGATGATGATGACCTCGTCCTTGAGCGTCGGGTCAGTCCCGGTGATCTTGCCGAGGAGGTTGATGCCGACGCCGTCGGGACGGTGCTCGGAGGTGTTGCTGATGGTCATCGTCTTGCCCGTGGCGAAGGACTGGGGTTTGAGCTCCTTGCGGATCCGGTCGACCGTCTCCTTGTGAACGCGGCCCGTCCCGGCGAAGACGTCGGCGACGACGGCCTCGCCGACGTGGTGATAGACGAACCCTTCGACGTAAGCGTTGTTGGGATTGCCGATGGGGCCGTAGTTGTAGATCATGCCCTTGGCCCCGTGGGCGGCGGCGCTCTTGAGCTTGACCTGATGGAAGGAGTAAGGCCGCCATTTCTTGAACTCGTCGAGGCTGTCCCCGCGGGGGCCGACCGGCACCTCGGACTCCATGAGCACGATCTTGCCCTTCACGTCGACGCCCTTATAGTCGTCGTAGCCAAGCTCGGGGGCCGTGATCCCATAGCCGACGTAGACAACCTCGGCCGTGACCTCCCCCGACCCCGTGGTCCCGCCGGGGATGAATTCGTCCTCGTACGCGTAAGGCTTGCGGATGACGCCGCCCTCGCCGGCGGGGATATGCATCTCACAGACGCCGCCCGGGAACACGACCGTATAGGGGTTGGGGAAGAGCTGGCGGTAAGTACCGTTCTCGCCGCCGGGCTCGACGCCCCAGCCCCTGAGCAGGGACTCGACCCACTCGACGCAGGCCTCGTATTCCTTGGTCCCGGTCAAGCGGCCGGCGAATTTCTCGGAGACGAGCTCCTCGACGTAGCCGTGGAGCGTGTGGCTCGAGATGAGGTGCATGGCCTCGAGGATCTTGGCCTCGTCGGTGGCGGGAGGCGCGACTTGCCGGGCCGGCTGGGCCAAGAGGCCCGCGGCCGCGAAAGCGAGGGCCAACCAAACGGCGGTGACTTGACGGCGCAGGGTTTTCATGAAGACTCCTCCTTCGACTTTGGCGGTGAGGGACATTTTACGTTCGGGAGGGCCGGGAAGTCAAAAAAAAGCGGCGTGATTCAGGATTTCGCCGCGAGGGGACGGTCCCGGACATGGGATATCGCCTCGACAACGGGCCCAGCGCCGCGATCAGGCCGCAGGAGACCGGCGCCTCTCCTCGAGCAAGGCGGCGACGGCGTCCCTCAGGGCCTGCATCTCGAAACCGTACGTCTTGCGCAGGCGGCCGATCGTCGTATCGGCCGAGGCGCCGGACGGAAGGCCCAGCCGGGCGGCGATGGCCCCGGCAGGGATCCCGGTCGATCGCTCGACCTCCCGAAGGGTCATCTGGCCGGTGATGACGACTTCGGCCGTGCCGGACTCCATCCGGCCGGCCACGGTCTGGTCCTCATGGACCTTCTCCACGACCGCTTGCTGACCGGCCCGCCCGGACGGCAGGCCCGCGGCCGGGGGCGTGGCGCTCGACAGCGCGGCGTTCGTCGGGACGGCGCTCTCCGGCGCGGCGCTCGGCAGCACGGCGGCATCCTTGGCCGGGGCGGGCGCGGGAACGGCCGCCGACGGCTCCGGAAGCCGCCGGTCGCTGACATCGACCCTCAGGCCCTGCCGGCCGCGCCCCATGCCGAGATCCGCGTAGGCCGGATCGTTCTTTGACAGGGCGAGCCAGAAGACGAGGGGGACGGCGCAGGCGGCCAGCACGGTCAGCCCGATCCCGGCCTTCCAGGCCCGGCCGAAAAGCGCGCGGGCCTTGCCCTTGACCCAGCTCCAGGCCAGGACGATATGGACCACGGCGAGAGCCATGAAGGCCAGGGAGAGAAAGAGATGGATGTCCCCCCACTGGTGCCGGTGGAGGCCGAGGAAGAACTTCGACTGCCCGATCTCGACGCGCCCCTCGGGGATGACGAAGGCCATCAGCAGGCCGACGGCGGCCAGCCCGAGAAAACACAGGAAGAGCAAGGTATCGACGACGTACTTCCAATCCGTCCGGCTTGATCGCATGGCATCCTCCTTTCCGCGGCGTGACCGAGCCTTGTCTAAGGATTTGAGGGGAACGGGCCGGATCTTCCCTGGCTCTCCCCAGGCATTTTGAAGCGGACGCACACAGCTTAGACGGCCTCCTTGGCGGGGAGCGCGCGCGTCCGCCCCCCTCCCAGGGATTCCAAGGCCTCATAGAGGATGGGCAGCATGAAGAGGCGGAGCAGGATCGCGAAGAAGAAGCCGCCGATGTAGACGACGGCGAGGGGACGGTGAAGCTCGGCGCCCGTCGTCACGGTCAAGGCCAAGGGCAGGACCCCCACGATCATGACCATGTCGGTCATGAAGATGGGCCGGAATTTCGTCAGGGCCCCCTTGACGACGGCCTCCCGCAGGGCCAGCCCCTGTCTCCGGAAATCATTGATCTTGGCCACGAGGATGATGTCGTTCTGGACGCAGATCCCGAACAGGGCGATCAGCCCGATCATCGAGGAGACGTTGATCGTCATCCCCGCGATGAGAAGCCCGAGAATGCCTCCGATCAGGGTCGAGGGGACGTTCATGATGACGAGGAGCGCCTGCCGGACGGACCCGAACGAGGAGAAGAGGACGACGAAGATGATCAGGATGACGATGATCATCAGCGTCGTCAGGTGATGAAGGGCCCGCTGCTGGCTCTCGAACTGGCCGCCGAACGTGACATAGTATCCGGCCGGCAGGGTGACCTCTTCGGCGATCCTCTGGCGGGCCGCGGCCACGAACGAGCCGATATCGCCCTTGACGACGTTGCAGTGGATGATCTTCCGGCGCATCAGGTTCTCCCGGAAGATGGTCTGCGGGCCCTCGCCGCGGCTGATCTCCGCCAGTTCGGACAGAGGGACCCGCTCTCCGCTCGGCGCGTTGATGAGGAGATCCCCCACGGAGGCTTCGTCGCTCCGGTACTTCTCGGGCAGGCGGATGAGGACCGCGGTCACGCGCTCGGGCTCGTACACGTCGGTCGCCTCGATGCCGTTGAAGGCCGTCTCGACGGTCTCCGCCACCTGGGCGACGGAGATCCCGTAGAGGGCCAGCTTGTCCCTCCTGAGCTTGATGATGAGCTGCGGGACCCCCGACGTCTGTTCGACCTGGAGGTCGGCCGCTCCCCCGGTCTCCTCGAGAACGTGGTGGATCTCTTCGATCTTGTCGTTGAGGACGGCCAGGTCCGGCCCGAAGAGCTTGACCGCGAGCTGGCCTTCCGTTCCCGTCAGCATCTCGGCCAGCTTGTTGGCGATCGGCTGCTCGAAGATGTAGCCGACGCCCGGGAGCTTGTCCAGTTCCACGCGCATGGCCGCCGTGATCGCTTGGAACCCTCGCCTCCTCTCTTCGCGGGGAAGGAGCTCGATGTTGTAATGGCTGTGGTTGACCGGGTGGACATGCTCGGACGCCTCGGCGGTCCCGGTCGTTCGCGAAACCGAGACGACCTCCGGGAACGACAGGAAGATCTGCTCGACGCGCTCTCCCATCTTGACGGATTCCTCGAGGGAGGTTTCGGGGAGCATGACGGTCGAGGCCATGATCGCCCCTTCGTCGAGGGGAGGAACGAATTCCTTGCCCAGGAAGGAATAGGCGATGCCCGCGCCGATGATCAGGACGATAAAGACGGCGATCAGGGCCCTCTTGGAGCCCAGGGCCTTGAGCAGCAGCCCGTGATAGATCCGCGTGACGAACTCGGTCACGGGGTTCCTTCTGTCGCCGAGGTGCTTTTCCGTGAGGACGAGCGAGGCCAGGACGGGCTTGAGGGTGATGTTCATGATCAGCGATCCGAAAAGGGCCGCCGCGACGGCAAAGGCCGTCGGCCGGAACATCGCCCCTTCGAGCTCCTTCATGGTCAGGAGCGGAAGGAAGACAAGGATGATGATGAAGTTGGCCGAGAAGAGGAAGCGGCCGACGTCCTTGGCCGCCTCGGCTGTGAGCACAAGCGTGGGCGCTTGGCCCTTCTTCTCCTTGAGGACGCGGTAGATGTTCTCGACCATGATGATCGAGCCGTTGGCGACCTTGCCGATGCCGATGGCCAGCCCGCCGATGGACATGACCGTCAGCTTGATGTCGAAGGTGTGCATGAGGAGAAGGGCGATGAGGATCGAAAAGGGGATGGTCAGGGAGGCGATGAGAGAGGTTCGCAAGTGCCACATGAACAGCATCATGACGAGGATGATGAGGAAGGCCCCTTGAAGGATGGACATCTCGACGTGGCTGATGGACTTGAGGATGAGGATGGATTGGTCGTAGAAGGGCCGGATCTTAATGTTCTGCGGCAGGTCCCGGGCGATCCTGGCCAGGGACTCCTTGATGTTCCGGATCGCGGTCAGCGTGTCGCCGCCGTACTGTTTTTCGACGGTCACATAGACGGCCTCCCGGCCGTTATGGCTCCCCGATTCCCGGCGGAACTTGGCCCCGACCCGGACATCGGCGACGTCCTTGACGTAGACGGGGACATTGTCCTTCGACGCGATCACCGTGTTGCGGATATGGTCGAGGGTTTCGATCCGTCCCTCGCCCTTGACAAGCTGTTCCTGGGCCCCTTTGGCGATGATCCCGCCGCTGAAATTCCTGTTGCTGTTCTCGATCGCTTCTTTGACCTCCGCGATGGTGATGCCGTAGTTCATGAGCATGTCGGGCTTGAGGAAGACCTGGAACTGCTTGATGAACCCGCCGAGGTTGATGATGAAGGAGACCCCGGGGACGCCCTGGAGCTGATAGCGGATGGTCCAGTCGGCGACCGACCGCAGCTCCATGGGGTCCGTCGTCTCGTCCCCGGTGACGGCGAACTCGAAGACTTCGCCCATCCGCGACGA
>DSDX01000021.1 GCA_011048485.1 Candidatus Aminicenantota bacterium
GCCGAGGAGCGTATCCCGGAAATGGGCCCAGCCGTCGGCGATGGTCATGTCGGGATCGATGTAGTCGTGTCCGAAGTCCCGCCGGCTCTTGGCGTTGTCGTAAAAAGCCGTCCAGCCGCTCAGCCGGCCGTAGGCGGCGGTGACCAGGGGCCTTCGGCCGGTCAGCCGTGCCGTCCCCTCCAGGACGTGTCCGGCGGCCGTGAAGACGGGGCCGGGGATCCGGATCGGATAGGCCCGGCGGCCGCAGGCCCGGGCGATGCGCCGGACAACCTCGGCATAGGTAAGGTTGGCCCCGACGACGAGGTAGCTCGCGCCGTCGGTCCCCCGGCCTTCGACGGCCTTGAGGATGATGGCGGCGAGGTCGCGGACGTCGACGATAGCCAGGCCGCCGGCGAACGAGCCGATCTGGGTCCTCCGGCAGATCATTCGATAGAGCTTGTTGTGGGGCGTGGCCGGCTCGTGGTCGCCAGGGCCCATGATCGACGCCGGGTTGAGGATGACCGCTCGCAACCCCCGCTCGCGGACCGCCTGTTCGACGATGTCCTGGCCGCGGCGCTTCGAGGCCATGTACAGGATATCCGGAGGCCAGTTGAAGGGCGTCGACTCGTCGGCCGGCCGCCCGTCCCTGTGAAAGCCGACGGCCCCGACCGAAGAGATATGGACGAGGCGCCCGACGCCGCCCGCGCAACAGGCCTCGGCCACGGCCCGGGCCCCGTCCTCGTTCACCGCTTTCAGCCGGTCCTCGTCTCCTTTCCAATAGGAGATGAGGCCGGCCAGGTGGACGACCTGGTCGTGTCCCCGCACGGCCGCGGCCACCGCCGCCCGGTCGGCGATGTCGCCGCGGAAGACCCGGATCCCCGTTTCGCGCCAAGTCGAGGGGAGAGGATCGCCGGGCAGGGCGAAGGCGTCCACGGCCGGAGCGCCGAAGCGCTCGACGAGCCTGGGCACGAGGACCGCGCCGACGAACCCGGTCGCCCCGGTGACGAGGACCCTCACGGGACGCCCCGCCGCCGGCGCAGGCACAGGAACGTGTCCGTGGCGATCCCAGCCGCCGCGTGGAGGACGAAGGTGTAGAGGAAGGACCCGGTGAAAAAGGCGATCAGCCCGAAGGCCAGCCCGGCCCCGGCCGCCGCGAAGACCTCCGCGTCCGGGTGCCCGATGTGGAGCAAGGTCGACAGGGCGGTCTGGACCGCCAGGGCGGGGACGAGCCCTATCGCGGGGACGAGCGGGAGGAAGAGGACGCCCCGGAAGACCGACTCCCAGGGCAGATAATAGAGGACCGCGTATCCGAGCTCATAGCCCGCGAAGGTCCGGGCCGATGCGCAGGCCTCCTTGGCGAACGGGTACATCCTGCCCATGGCCGGATCGCGCGAGGCGATGGCGCCGGCCAGGATGGCCAGGGGCAAGCCGGCCAGCGTCAGGGGGATGCCGAGACCGGCGCGGCCCGGGGTCCAGCCGAACGCCACGAGCGCTTCCAGCGGCCGGGCGGAGACCAGGAGGGTGACAAGGCAGGGCAGAGCGAGGAGGAGCGTGAAGAAGGCCAGGAAATAGAGACGCACGGCCTTGAGCTCGGAGCGCGTCTCCCGGAGCCTGCGGAAGTGCAGGACGGTGGCGAGCAGGATCAGGGCGACGGCGATCTCCAGGAGGATCGAGGCCAGGGCCGGTCCGCCGGGCCCCGCGGCCCGCTCAAGCCAGCCAGCCACAGGCCTTCTCCTTTTTATACCAGGCCAGGATCTCGGCGAACTGCCGCTCGTGATCGTCGTCGGGCGCGTAGCCCAGCTCGGCGACCGTCCTGGAGATGTCGTAGGTCGTCTCCGTCGTGGCCCTGCGGACGCGGTAGGGGTTGAGCTTGGCCTCGTAGCCCGGGATGACGGCCTCGACGGCCCGCGTGAGCGCGGCGAAGGCGCGCGCGGCGAAGACGGGGACGTACAGCCGCTGCCTCTTGCCCAAACCGCGCTGCATGGCCAGGAAGAAATCCCGCCACGTCGGCAGGACGCCGTTGGTCACCGTGTAGGCCCGTCCCTCGATGCCCGGCTTAACCAGGGCCCTTTCCACGGCTTGGCAAAGGTTCCCGACGTAGCAGTAGCCGAAGCGCCATTCCCCCCGGCCGCCGATGAGCGGCAGGCCCTCTTCGCAGCTGGCCAGGAGCCGGGCGCAGGTGATGCGGTCGCGGGGCCCGAACACGTCGCCGGGGCGGAGGATGACGGCGGGGAGGCCGTAGGTCGCGTGCCGGTCCCGGAGCTCGTTCTCCGTCCGGATCTTGTGGCGCACGTAGGGCAGGAACGCCGCCGACCGGCCCGGACGCTCCTCGGAGATGTCCCGGCCGTCGAAGCCGAGGGTCAGCGCGGTCGAGATGTAGACGAAGCGTCGCAGGGGCAACCCAGTCCCGCGGAGCCTGTCGAGGAAGTCGCGGGTCATGTCGAAGATGTTCCGGCTGCAGGCGTCGTCCCCGGCCGTGTCGGAGACAAGAGATGCGGCGTGGACGATTTGGGACGTCCCTTCGGGGATGTCGATGCGGTCGGAGAAACGGAGGTCGCCCCGGACCAGGCGGACATCGAGGCCTTCGAGGAAGTGGAGGTCGGAGGACTCGCGGACGAGGCCGTCGACCTCCCAGCCCCGGTCGAGGAACCAGCGGCAGAGATTGGAGCCGATGAAGCCGTTGGCCCCGGTGATGAAGACCCGGCTCACGACCCGGCCTCCGGTCCGGCCGCGGGCCGCCCGTCCCAGGCCCGCGCGACGGCCGGCGCCGCGAGGATGACGAGGAGCCCCACGGCGATCCCGATGAGCATGTCGGAGACGTAATGGAAGCGGCCGTAGACCGTCGAGACGTAGAGAGAGAGCATGATCGGCGCGAGCCAGAGGAAGCCCCGCCGGGTGTATTTCCGGGCCATGACCCACATGACCGTCGCCACGGCGCAGTGGGGACTGGGGATGGAGCCTCCCGGCTGATGGATGTTGGCCCGGATCCACTCGGCCACGGAGCCGAAGAACTTGGCTGTCAGGGGCTCCGTCAGGAGCGGGCGGACCTTGTCCCAATACATCGGACTGGCCACGGGAAAGAGGATGAAGCCCCACCCGCAGACGAGGTTGACCAGGCCCAGCTGAAAGAGATAGTCCTCGTTGGCCTCCTCACCGCGTTTGAAAAAGATGATGCCGCCCAGCACGGGATAGATAACGACGTAGAACACGTAGACGAAGAACATCCATTCGTTGAGGGCGGGGGAGTAGAGCTCTTGGATGGCGACGACCGGCTGAAAGCCGAAGAGGGCCCGCTCCCAGGCCAGCACGAGGTCGTCCCGCCAGGGGAAGAAGAGAAGCTGGAGCTCGTTGGCCGCCTTGTAGACCTGGAGAAAGGTGATCTGGACCGTCGCCGTGCGCAGGAGGAACCGGGCCCACGGCCGGCGGAGGCGTTGCAGGACGGCCAGGGAGACGAGATAGAGCGCGATGACCAGGGCGCTGACCCCGATGACCGCGCCGGGCCGGACGAGCCGTCCTCGGAAGGCCAAGGCCAGCAGGGTGAAGACGGCGAGACCGCCGAGCGTGACGACGTCGGTCAGCCGGAACTCGAGCCCGGCCAGGCGAAGCCGTCGGTTGCCCGTCATCGTCCCTTCCCGGCGGGGGCCGCGTTCTTGCCTTCCCCGGCCGCGGCCCGTTCGACCGCCCGGCGCACGGAATCTCGCATCGTCACGCTGGGCCGGAAGCCCAGCTCACGGCGGATCTTCGAGCCGTCGTAAAGCCAGAAGTGATCGCGCCCGGCCCGGACGATGTCGCGGGTCAGGGCGGGCGGCCGGCCGGTCAACCGCGCCGCCGCCTCGGCCAGGCCGGCGGCCAGGAGCTGGGCTCCGAACGGGACTTGGAACCGGAACCGGCCCACGCCGAGCTCCTCGGCCAGGGCGGCCGTGATCTCCGGCCAGGCGTAGGCCCGGCCATCCGTGACGTAGTAGATCTCGCCCACGCTGCGGACATCGCCGGACGAGAGCACGAGCGCCTCGACGAGATCGTCGACGTCGACGAGGCTCGTCCGCGGAAGATCATCCCCGATCGAGGGGACGATCCTCTTCCTCAACAGGCCGATGGCCCGCTCGAGCTCCCTCGAGCCCGGGCCGAGCACGTTCGGGGGCCTGACGATCGTCGCCGGCAGGCGGTCCGATGCCCCGAGGACGACACGCTCGGCGGCCAGCTTGCTGCGGCCGTAGGGCGAGACGGGCCTGGGCTCGTCGGCCTCGGTCCTCGGCCCCTCCGGGCCGCTCGGGCCGGCGGCGGCGATGCTGGAGACGAGGACGAAGCGCTCGAGGCCGGGGGCGGAACGGAGGCAGGCCTCGACGAGGGCCGCGGTCCCCCGGACGTTGACGGCCTCGAAATCCGCGTCGTCGACGGCCTGGACGACGCCGGCCAGATGGAAGACCCGGTCACAGGCGCGGACGGCGGCGTCGAGAGAAGCCGGATCGCGGAGCTCGCCGGCCGCCAGCTTGACGGAGAGCCCCTCGAGCGGGGACGTGTCGCTCGTCCCGCGGACGAGGCAGACGACGTCATGGCCCCGCGCGCAGAGCGAGGCCGCCAGCCGCCTGCCGATAAAGCCGGTGGCCCCGGTGACCAGGGCCCTCACGAGCCTGCCTCCAAACGACTGCTCCTTATCCTTCGAGTCTCTCGGATTCTAGCAAAAGGGGACCGGGGAATAAAGGCCGGCCGCTTTGACACCCCGTCAAGGCTGTGCTATATGTTCGGCCTTATGGCAAGCCGGTTATTCGCCACCAAGAGCCTGGAACAGCTGACGCGCGAGGCCGCGTCGGAGGAGTCCGGCCTCAAGCGCGTCCTCGGGCCTTGGCACCTCGTCTTCCTCGGCGTCGGGGCCATCGTCGGGGCCGGCATCTTCGTCATCACCGGCCACGCGGCCGCCCAGTACGCCGGGCCGGCCGTCACCCTCTCGTTCCTGCTGGCCGGCCTGACCTGCGCGTTCGCCGGGCTGTGCTACGCCGAGTTCGCCTCGCTCATCCCCATCGCCGGGAGCGCCTACACCTACGCCTACTCGACCCTGGGCGAGATCTTCGCCTGGATCATCGGCTGGGACCTCATCCTGGAGTACTCGCTTGGCGCGACCACGGTGGCCATCGGCTGGTCGGGCTACGTCGTCAGCTTCCTCAAGGGCATCGGCGTCGATTTCCCGGCCGCCCTGGCCGACGCCCCCTTCGCCTTCAATCCCCAGACCGGGGTCTGGACCCGGACGGGCGCTCTCGTCAACCTCCCCGCGGCCCTGGTCATCGCCCTGATCACCTATGTCCTCGTCCGGGGCATCAAGGAGTCGGCGACCGTCAACTCGGTCATCGTCTTCCTCAAGATCGGGATCATCCTCGTCTTCATCGCGGCCGGGGTGTTCTTCATCAAACCGGAGCTTTGGAAGCCCTTCATCCCGCCCAATACGGGGCAGCCCGGCTTCTTCGGCGTAAGCGGCATCATCCGCGGCGCCGGGATCATGTTCTTCGCCTACCTCGGGTTCGACGCCGTCTCGACGGCCGCCCAGGAGGCCAAGAACCCGAAACGGGACATGCCCATCGGCATCCTCGGCTCCCTGCTGGCCTGCACGGTCCTCTACATCCTCTTCTCGCTCGTCCTGACCGGGGTCGTGCCCTACACCGAGCTCAACGTCCCGGCGCCCGTCGCCGTGGCCATCGACGCCATGAGGCTGTTCTGGCTCTCGCCCCTGGTGAAGTTCGCGGCCATCATCGGCCTGATGTCGGTCATGATGGTCCAGCTTATCGGCCAGCCGCGGATCTTCTTCACCATGGCCAAGGACGGCCTCCTGCCGCCCGCGGCGGCCAAGGTCCATCCCAAGTTCGGGACGCCGCACGTCACGACCATCGCCACGGGCCTGGCCGTCAGCATCGCCGCCTCGCTCCTGCCCATGGGCATCGTCGGGGAGCTCGTCAGCATCGGCACCCTGTTCGCCTTCGCCATCGTCTGCGGCGGCGTGCTCGTCCTCCGCTACACGCGGCCCGACATCCCCCGCCCCTTCAAGACGCCGCTGGTGCCCTTCGTCCCCGTCCTGGGCATCCTGTCCTGCGTCTATCTCATGGCCAACCTGCCCAGGGACACCTGGATGCGCCTCCTGGCCTGGATGGGGCTCGGGCTGGTCATCTACTTCGCCTACGGGATCCGCAAGAGCAAGCTGAGGAGACGAGCGTGATCGAACGCGCCCCCGGCCCAGCCTCCGGGCCCGAGACCTCCGGCTTCAAGCGCGAGATGTCGCTCTTCGACGCCATGATGATCGTCATGGGCGCGATGATCGGCTCGGGCATCTTCATCGTCAGCGCCGACATCGCCCGCACGGTCGGCTCGCCCGGCCTCCTGCTCCTCGTCTGGCTGTTCACCGGAGTGCTCACGGTCATCGGCGCCCTGAGCTACGGCGAGTTGGCCGGGATGATGCCCCACGCCGGGGGTCTTTACGTCTATCTCCGCGAGGCCTACAGCCCGCTCCTCGGCTTCCTCTACGGCTGGACGACCTTCCTCGTTATCATGACCGGGACGATCGCCGCCGTGGCCGTCGCCTTCGCCAAGTTCACGGGCCTGATCGTCCCCTGGTTCAGCGAGGAGCGCACCCTGATCGCGGTCGCCGGCCTGAGGGTCTCGTCCGCCCAGGCGCTGGCCATCGCCAGCATCGCCCTGCTGACCTATCTCAACACCCGGGGCATCCGGACGGGCAAGACCATCCAGGGCTTCTTCACGGTGACCAAGACGGCGGCGCTCGGCGGACTCATCCTGCTCGGTTTCGTCTTCGGCGCCAACGCCGTGGCCGTCAAGGCCAATCTGGCGGCCCTCTGGAAGGCCAGCTGGACCCACATGGCCAACGGCCAGATCGCCTCGGTCGAGCCCCTCTCGGGCCTGATGGTCCTGGCGGCCGTCGGGGCGGCCATGGTCGGGTCCCTATTCGCCTCGGACGAATGGTACTCGGTGACCTACATCGCCGGGGAGGTCAAGGACCCCAAGCGCAACATCCCCCTGAGCCTCGTCCTCGGGGCCGGGATCGTCATCTTCCTCTACTTCCTGGCCAATGTCGCCTACGTCGTCACGCTGCCGGTCCAAGGCAGCCCCGAGGCGGCCGATGTCGTCGGGCGGGGCATCCAGTTCGCCCAGTTCGACCGGGTCGGGACGGCGGCCGCGGAGATGATCTTCGGGGCCCCGGCGGCCATCATCATGGCCGTGCTGATCATGATCTCCACGTTCGGGTGCAACAACGGGCTCATCCTGTCCGGGGCCCGCGTCTACTACGCTATGGCCAAGGACGGGTTGTTCTTCGAAGCGGCCGGCAGGCTCAACCGGAAGGCGGTCCCGGGCCCGGCCCTCGTCGTCCAGGGCGTCTGGGCCTCCCTGCTCTGTCTCTCGGGGACCTACAGCGACCTGCTCGACTATGTCATCTTCGCCGTCCTCGTCTTCTTCGTCCTGGTCGTCTCGGGCATCTTTGTCCTGCGCAGGAAGCGCCCCGACTGGGAGCGGCCGTACAAGGCTTGGGGCTACCCGGTCGTGCCGGCCCTCTACGTCATTTGCGCGGCGGCCATCGCCGTCGATCTGCTCGTCTTCAAGACGAAATACACCTTCCCCGGGCTGCTCATCGTCCTGCTGGGCATCCCGGTCTACCTCGTCCGCAAGCGCCTGGCGGCCAAGCGGGGCGGGGCGGCCGCCTAGCGCCCGCGGTCGGGCCTCGGGCATCATTTCCGCAGCGTCGGAAGAAGAACCTATGTCTTTTTATCGGCGGCGAGGACCCCGGCGGCCATGAATTCCCTCGGGCTGAACTCCTGGACCCAGACCCGGATGGTCTCGAGGGGCGCGCCGATCGATCCGTGCACGGCCGCCGTGACCGCGGAGAGCAGGGCCTTCTTCTGTTCGTCGGTGCGTCCTTCGATCAGGTGGATCTCGATGAGTGGCATGGCGGGCTCCTTTCGCGCCCATTTTAGCAGAATGGCGCGGCGGGGGCATCCGACGGGGCGGACGAAGGGCCTCGGTCCGATACCCGCCGTCCCCGGCGGTTTGACTTTGGACAAGGCTTTTGATAAATACACCATCAGACGGACGCGCATGGTCATCACGTCACGCGAATCGAACAACGTCGTCATCTTCGACATCCAGGGAGAGATCCGCCGCGCCGACACGCCCCAGGAGACACTCCACAGC
>DSDX01000318.1 GCA_011048485.1 Candidatus Aminicenantota bacterium
CGGCGGATCCCTCCTTGACGTTCGCACGCCCGAAATAGTGTGTCCCGCCGGGACCGTAGGCGGCTCCCGTGAGCTGCTCATCGGGGCCGTAGCTGAGGATGCAGACGATCTCGCCCGTCCGCAGGTCGAGGCGATAGGCTTTCAATCGCGAGATCCTCTCGGACCCGGCAAATGTGATGTAGCGGCCATCGGGGGACCACCGCGGACCGCCGACCCAGCGCAGCCCGAGCCTCCAGAGCTCCTTGTAGAAAACCCGCTCCTCGCCCGTTTCCAGCGACCGGATGCAAAGAGCGTTGCCGACGTTGGTCGGATAGGGAGAATTGCCCCGCCGGGACACGTAGGCCAGGGATTTGCCGTCCGGAGAGTAGCAGGGGGTGAAATTGCCGCCCTCATATTGCCCGATCGCGTTCCTGAAAGTGCCCGCGACCTTGCCTGTCGCCGGATCGAGGTCGACGGCGAAAATATCCTCCGTCGCCCTGACCACGCCGTAATAGAGCGAGCCATCGCGCGTCAGCCCGAGGGGCAGGATGCGGTCGATGCCGGGCTTGACCAGCCGCGGTTCGCCTTGGGCCTTCGCGCCCGCGATGCCGACGATCCACAGCCCGAGCGCGCCGCCGCGGTCGCTGGCGAAAACGAGCCATCGGCCGTCCCGTGACCAGCCGAGGAGATAATCGTCCGCCGGGTGACGGACGAGCGGGGCTTCCTCACCGGAGTCGATGTCCATCAGGTAGATGTCCCTCTCCGGCGACTGGGGGTCCGGGAGCCGGTCATAGGCGAGATGACGGCTGTCCGGCGAGAAGAGCAGGGAGGTCGCAATGATCTCGCGCTCCAACTCGGCCAGCGTGCGGGCCGTCCCGCCATTCGGGGAGATCAGGATGATCTTGGTCGGCCCTGTCCGAGGATATACGGAAGCCGCGATCGATTCCCCGTCCGGCGACCAGGCCAGGCTCCCGATCTCTCTGATGCCGTCGCCGAGAGGGAGAACGCGGGGCTTGCCGCCGTCGATGCCGACGATCCTCAACTCGGAACGCGCGAGATCCGCCTCGTGAAGGTACCAGGCATGAGCGATCTTCTTGCCGTCGGCCGACCAGGTCGATATCCCGGCCCTCTGGCTGACCTTGACGCCCTCCCGGCCCGCCGTGCCCTCGTCCGTGAGCCGGCGGTCCTGACCGGTCCGGAGATCGCGCACGGCGAGATCGTCCGTGCGCCAATCCCAGAACGAGAAGAACCGGCCGTCCGGCGAGACGGCCCCGGTCGGCGTATCCGCCGGCGGGTTCTCCAACATGCGGGCCGTCATCGTCGCCGGGGCCGCGGCGGCCGCCGAAGCGGGAGGCGTGAAATTCTCCATGACCCAGATCGAAGGGGTAACTATCTCGGGCCCGGTCGACGTGAACGCCAGCCGGGTGCCGTCGGGATGGGCGCTCAAGTTCTCGACATTGGCCATGGTCAGGCCGAGCTCCTGGGCTTCGCCTCCCTCCGCCGATACCCGCCACAATGAAGCTTGTTTCCGAGGCATACTTTTCAGGAAAAAGATGGACTTGCCGTCCGCGGACCACTCGAGGGGAGTAAAGGTGCCATTATCCTCGTAGGCCAGCACATCCCTGCTCGGTCCGCCCGTGGCCGGCATCACGCGGATGGCTCTCTTCTCGTCCAGGTTGACGAAGGCCAGGCGCTCGCCGTCGGGAGAGAGCGCGATGACGGACCGCTGCCCCCCCGCCTCGTGAGTGAAAAGGTCCTTCTCCTCGCCGGTCGCAAGATCACGGCTCACGATCCGCAAGGATCCTTCGGGCGGCGGCCCGGTCTGTCGAACGAAGACAAGGGTCCTGCCGTCGGCCGAAACGTCGTGGGAGCGGATGCGCTGGGGGCCATCCGCCCGGACGACCATCGTCATGTCGCCCGTTTGCGCGTCCGTCCAGTAGATGCCCATGCCTTGATCGTCCCAGGCGGCCAGATAGAGGGACCGGCCGTCGGGGGACCAGCGAGTCCCGGCCAGGCGGTTGAACGTAGTGGTGAAGACGCGCTCCTGGCCGGTCTCGAGCGACCGGATGCAAACGAGGTTCGGCTTCAAGGACCCCTGGAAGGCCCGGCTATAGCTCGAGACATATGCCAGAAACCTGCCGTCGGGGGAGAACTCGGGCCAGGAATTCAAGCCCTCAAAGCGCTGGACGGCTTTCTCGGGTCTCTCCAGGACCTTGCCGCTCTGCCGGTCCATCGTAGCGAGATAGATGTCCAGCATCGTTCGCCCTTGAGCGTAATAGAAAGAACCGTTCTCGGTCACTCCCAAGGGGACGATCTCGTCGACGCCGCCCTTGACGAAGGCGGGCGCGCCTCCGGGCCGTCCGCTGCTAACGGCCAGAAACCAGACGTCCAAGGATCCGCTCCGGTCGCTGGCGAAGAGGATGCCTTCGCCGCCGGGCGACCAGCCGATGAGCTGGTCGTGAGCCGGGTGATCGACGAGGGCGACCTCGGGACCTCCCCCGGCGGGGATCAGGAAGATGTCGCACTCGGCCGCGCGCTCTTCCTCCCGCCGGTCGTAAGCGATGTGCCGTCCGTCGGGGGAGAAGCGCATGGTGTGAGAGAAACGGGCCGGCCCCTCGAAGGTCTTGACGACCTCGACCCACCCGTCGGACGCGGCGATCCGCGCGATCCGGCCTTGGCCGGTCTCATCCTCGAGGAAGATGAGGATGTGTCGGCTGTCCGGCGACCAGTCGTAGACCTGGCTCCATTCCTCGTTCTTGTTGTCGAGAAGGGTCCGGGGAGGCCCTCCTTGCGCGGAGACGACCCGCAGGTCCATCGACCGGCCGTCCCACCAGTCATAGGCGATCCGGCGTCCGTCGGGGGACCACCTGGAGAACATGGCGAATTCTTCGGACTCCTCCCAGCCGCCCTTGTTGGTGAGGCGGCGCCTCGCTCCCGTTTCGAGATCGACGACGGCCAGATCCCCCGTCTCCCAGTCCGTGAAGGATAGGGATCGGCCGTCGGGAGAGGGGCAGCCCTCGACGTTGCCCATATCGGGGGCGGTCCAGACCTTCCTGATCGACAGGGCCGGCTCCCGGCTGACGGGCGCGGGCTTGTTCAGCGCGGTCAGGCGGGTGCGGGCCTGCGCCGCGGCCTCGGCCTGGTCCGCGTATTCGCGCACCAGCCGCTCGTAGGCCTTGCGGGCCTCGCCCTGGCCCAGCCTTTCGTAGCAGCGGCCCATATGGAGCAGGGCCTGGGCCGCGATCGGCCTGTTATCTGGAAAGGCCGCCAGGATTCTTTTGTATGTCTCGATCGCCGCTTCGAGGTCCCCCTCGACTTCTTCCTGATGGAGCGCGGTACCGAGAAGGACTTCCGCCGACTGGGCTCTCTGGGCCATCCCGTCCGGTGAGGCCAGGACGACGGCCGAGACCAACGCTATGGCTGCCATTAAGATCGACTTTTTCATTTCGCACCTCCCGATCTCGACGATAAGATCGGGCATACTCCCGGCGGCTGCTCCAAGCCCGGGTCAAGCCTGTCACAAGATTCGGTCAAGCCGCCCTCCGCTCCCCCTAGCCGTCGAACCGGTAGCCGAGGCCCCGGACCCCGACGATGAGCCGCGGCTTTCGGGGGTCCTCTTCCAGCTTGTTGCGCAGGTGGTTGACGTGCGTGTAAACGACCCGGTCCGTCAGGACGGCGTCGGGCCCCCAGACCTCGCGCAACAGCTCGTCGATCGTCAGGACCTGGCCCCGATGGTCCAGGAAGGCCCGCAGGAGCTTGAACTCGACGGCGGTCAGGTCGACGACCCGGCCGCGGCGCGTGACCTCGCATCGGCCGACATCGACGGTGACGTCGCCGAACCGGTGCAACGCGCCCGGCTCACG
Organism: Candidatus Aminicenantota bacterium; assembly: GCA_011048485.1. Taxonomy (GTDB): domain Bacteria; phylum Acidobacteriota; class Aminicenantia; order Aminicenantales; family Saccharicenantaceae; genus RBG-16-66-30. The sequence continues at coordinate 3,843 of DSDX01000318.1, forward strand.
GCCGTCCGGGGCCCGCCTCAGGACGGCCTTGATCCGGGCCAGGAGCTCGCGCCGGCTGAACGGCTTCGTGATATAGTCGTCGGCCCCGATCTCCAGCCCCACGACCTTGTCCACTTCCTGGCCCTTGGCGGTCAGCATGATGATGGGCGTGCGGAGGCCTTTGGAGCGGGCCCGGCGGCAGACCTCGAGGCCGTCCATCCCGGGCAGCATCAAGTCGAGGAGCACGAGATCGTATTGGCCCTCGAGGATCCGGTCCAAGGCCTCCCGGCCGTCGTCGACGACCTCCACGCTGAAGGCCTCGAGCTCCAGGTCGTCCCGAAGGCCTGTCGCGATGGTCGGCTCGTCCTCGACGACAAGTATGCGCTCGTTCATGTCATCCCCTTTCTATGGCCGGGGCGGAGGGAAGCCTGATCGTGAATATGCTGCCCGCGCCGACACGGCTCTCGCATGCGATCGTGCCGCCGTGGGCCGCGACGATGTGCCGAACGAGGCTCAGACCGAGCCCCGCCCCCTTGACCCGCTTCGAAAGCTCCCCCCCGGCCCGGTAAAAGCGGTCGAAGATCCGCCTGCGGTCCGACTCGGAAATACCGACCCCCTTGTCGCGGACGGAGATCCTGATACCCCCGGCCTCCGCTTCCGCCTCGAGCCAGACGCCTTTTTCTCCAGGCGAATATTTCACCGCGTTGTCGAGCAGATTGCGCACGGCGGATCCCAAGGCCTGGCCGTCGGCCGAGATCGGAGGCAGCTCCTCCGGGATGCTCACCTCGACAGGGATCCCGTTGACGGCCATCTCGGCCGCGAAATCGGAGGCCACCTTGCGCAGCCATGCGGCCGGGCTCAGGGTCTCGAACCGGTACTCCTGCCGCCCTTCTTCCATCCGGGAAAAGTCGAGCACGTTCTCGACGAGCCGGGCCAGGCGGTCGCTCTCCTGGACGATCATCTGATAATAGCCCCGCTGTTTCGCCGGATCGGTCACGCGGCCGTCGAGCAGCATCCCGGAGAGCTGCCTGATCCCGGTCAGGGGCGAGCGGAACTCGTGGGAGACGGTGGAGACGAAATCGGCCCTCAGCCTGGCGATCTCGAGCTCCCGTCTGACGATCCTGATCGTGGCGTAGCTCCCGAAAACGATTAGGACCGCGACCAGGCCCAGCACGGCCAAGGACAAGGCGCGTCTTTGCTTGATGTCCGCGAAGATCGCCTCCGGCCGCCCCGGCCAGATCTGGATGAGCCAGGCCGTGTCGTCGATCCTGAGGTCGCGGGTGACGGCGAACGGGGGCGGTTCGGAAGGCGCCGATCCCATGACCGCGAGCCCGCCGGCCGTCGTCAACACCGCCCGGAGATCGTCCCCCAGCTTGGAAAGGGCCTGGGGCCACCAGGAGGATCCCAGGAAAGTTGTCGATATGATCGCCGCCCGGAGAGGGTCTTCGTGCCAGAACGCGAAATAGGCTCCGCCGTCGCCGGAGATCACACTCCGGGGACCTTCCAGAAAGGCTTCGGTGGCGGCCGAAAGAGCGAGCTTCCTTTCTTCCATTGCTCGGAGATCTTCAAATTCGTCTGCCGCGGCCGGGCTTCTGGATAGCCAGGACCGGCAACGGTCGGCGTAGAACAGGTAGCGCGGCTTGTCGAGAGACCACGTTCCTCTCGTGAGGTCGACGAAGAAGGCCAGGGCCTGGTCCGCCAGTCCGGCGCCGTCGTCCCGCTCTTCCGCCAAGGAACACAATTCGGACCGGGCCAGGAGGTCCGACGGCAGGCCGCCGATCCGGACCGGATCTGCGCGGCTGAGCTGTTCATAGGCCGCGGCCGATTCATCGAGACGGCCGGCCTTGCGCAGCGTCCGGGCCAAGCGATGCAGTAGTCCGGGCTTCTCGCCCGGTCCCGCGGTCGCGATAAGGGCGCGATAGGCCCGGATCGCGCCTCGATAGTCCTTTTGCGCGAGCTCCAGCGATTCGGCCCGGGCCAGGCCGGCGGACGCGCGGCCCGGTTCCGTCCGGGAGGTGGCGAGGCTCGCCGGAACATAAGATAGGGCGCCGGGGGGATGGACCTCGAGCCCTGGGCCGGACTTGGCCAAGAAGACGCCCGCGCCCGGTTCGGCGAAGGCTTCCTCGAGGACGGCCGGGAACGCGTTCGCCTGGTTCGGACTCGTCGGCGATACGGATGATCGCACGGCCTCGCTGCACCGCCGGAATTCCGCCTCCAGCTCGCGTCCCAACTCGTCGGCCCTTCTCTCCAGGTTCTCGCGGGTCCTCTGCCGGGAGATCGCCACCTCCTGGCGCAAGACCCGGAGGGCGATGATGCCGAGGACGGCCCCGGGCAGAAGAATGAAGAGGACGAAGACGCCGACGAGCTTGCGGCCAGGAGCCAGGGACAAACGCCGCCCTGCCGTTCGGGGACTCGGGTCCTTGGCCATCGAAACACCTTTCCCCTAGGTTAACGCCGCGCCTGCGGAAGCTGCGTCCCTCGGCGGGTCAAGAATGGGTCAAGATCCGGTTAAGCCCAGCATATCGCCGGGTTGGGGGCGCTGTCAAACGGGAAAGCCGCTTCGGGGTTTGACCCCGTCCTGTGCTAAAATAAATTGTTATGCTCGACGAGATACGCGTCAAGAGGGCGGCCCAGCACAATCTCAAGCGCCTCGACTTGGCCCTGCCCCGGAACAAGCTGATCGTGGTCACCGGCCCTTCGGGCTCCGGCAAGTCCTCGCTCGCCTTCGACACCCTCTTCGCCGAGGGCCAGCGCCGCTACATCGAGTGCCTCTCAGCCTACGCCCGCCAGTTCATCGACCAGATGGAGAAGCCCGATGTCGAATCGGTCGAGGGCATCTCGCCGTCCATCTCGATCGACCAGAAAACGATCTCCACCAACCCCCGCTCGACCGTGGGAACGATCACCGAGGTCTACGACCTCTTCCGGCTCCTCTTCGCCCGGATCGGAACGCCCCACTGCCCGCAATGCGGCCGGGTCGTCTCCTCGCAGACGCCCGACGAGATCGTCGCCCGCATCGCCGGCCAGGCCGCCGGCGCCAAGGTCCGCGTCCTGGCCCCGGTCGTCAAGGGGCGCAAGGGCGAATACCAGCGCCTCTTCGACCGCCTGCGCAAGAAGGGCTTCCTCCGGGCCCGCGTCAACGGCACGCTCCGCGGCCTCGAGGACGACATCCCGCTCGAAAAGAACCGCAAGCACACCATCGAGGTCCTCGTCGACACGGTCCGGGTCGGACCCGACGCGGAACGGCGCCTCCGCGCCGCCGTCGAGAAGGCCCTCGAGGTCGCGGCCGGCGAGGTCGTCGTCGTCGACGAGTCCGGCAAGGAGCGCTTCTTCTCCCTGACGCTCCTCTGCCCCCATTGCGAGATCAGCCTGGCCGAGCTCGAACCCCGCGACTTCTCCTTCAACAGCCCCTACGGCGCCTGCCCGGCTTGTCATGGCCTCGGCTACCGGACGACCCGCAACGAATGGGGGGAGGTCGAGCTCACCGACGATGTCTGTCCCGCCTGCGGCGGCTCCCGGCTCCGCAGGGAGAGCCTCGCGGTCACGGTCGGGGGCCGGAACATCCACGAGATCGGCGAGCTCCCGATCGGCCATCTCGTGGACGCCTGCGCCGGGCTCAAGTTCGCTCCGGCCGAGGCGCTGGTCGCGGGCCGCATCGTCAAGGAGATCTCCTCCCGCCTGGAGGTCATGAGAGAGTTGGGGATGTCCTACCTCCAGCTCAACCGGACGACCGCCTCGCTCTCCGGCGGCGAGGCCCAGCGCGTCCGGCTCGCGGCCCAGGTCGGCTCGCGCCTCCGCGGCGTCCTCTACGTCCTCGACGAGCCGACGATCGGCCTCCACCAGCGCGACAACGGCCGCCTCATCGCCCTCCTCCGCGGCCTCCGCGACGACGGCAACTCGATCATCGTCGTCGAACACGACGAGCAAACCATCCGCTCCGCCGATTACCTCCTCGATCTCGGCCCGGGCGCCGGCGAAGCGGGCGGCTTCAAGGTCGCCGAGGGCCCGATCGCGGCCGTCCTCGATTCGCCCGACTCGCTGACGGCCCAATATCTCCGGGGCGAAAGGTCCGTTCCCGTCCCTCCGGCCCGCCGCAAACCCTCCGGCTGGCTGGTCATCCGCAAGGCCCGCGAGCACAACCTCAAGGGCATCGACGTCCGCATCCCGCTCTCGGCCATGACGGCCGTGACCGGCGTCTCCGGATCGGGCAAAAGCACCCTTGTCTACGACATCCTGTTCAAGGCCCTCGAGAACAGGCTCCACA
>DSDX01000199.1 GCA_011048485.1 Candidatus Aminicenantota bacterium
CATCGACGGCGACCCGCCGGCGGCCATGCGCTACACCGAGGTCCGGCTGAAGAAGCTGGCCCACGAGCTCATGGCCGACATCGACAAGGAGACGGTCAACTTCGTCCCCAACTACGACGAGAGCCTGACCATGCCCGAGGTCCTTCCGTCGAAGTTCCCCAACCTCCTGGTCAACGGCGGCAACGGCATCGCCGTCGGCATGGCCACGAACATCCCGCCCCACAACCTGGCCGAGATCTGCGACGGCGTCATCCACTTGATCGAGCACCCCAACGCCGCTCTCAAGGACGTCCTCAAGCATGTCCAGGGCCCCGACTTCCCGACCGGCGGCATCATCTACGGCCGCCAGGGCTTCCTGGACGCCTACAAGGAGGGCAAGGGCATCCTGCACCTCCGGGCCAAGACCGTCATCGAGCGCGGGGCCAAGGGCGAGAAGGACAAGATCGTCGTCACCGAGATCCCCTACCAGGTCAACAAGTCGCGCCTCCTCGAATCCATCGCCCATCTCGTCAACGAGAAGCGGGTCGAGGGCGTGGCCGACATCCGCGACGAGTCCGACCGCGAGGGCATGCGCATCGTCGTCGAGGTCAAGCGGGGCGAGCTCCCGGAGATCATCCTCAACAACCTCTACAAGCATACCCAGCTCCAGATCTCCTTCGGCATCATCATGCTGGCCATCGTCGACAAGCAGCCGAAGACGCTCGGCCTAGTCGACATGATGAAGTACTTCATCGCCCACCGCAAGGAGGTCATCCTGCGGCGGACGCGCTTCGAGCTGCGCAAGGCCGAGGAGCGGGCCCACATCCTGGAGGGGCTGGTCATCTGCCTCGACAACCTCGACGCCGTCATCAAGCTCATCCGGGGCGCCAAGACGGTCGACGAGGCCCGCAAGGGGCTCATGGAGAAGTTCGGACTGACCCAGATCCAGGCCCAGGCCGTCCTCGAGCTCCAGCTCCAGCGCCTGGCCCAGCTCGAGCGGCTCAAGATCCAGGAGGAGTACGCCGCCCTCAAGAAGAGGATCACGGAGCTGCGCCGCATCCTCAAGGACGAGCGGCTCGTCTACGCCATCATCGTCGAGGAGCTCAAGGACGTCAAGAAGGAGTACGGCGACGCGCGGCGGACCGAGATCCGCGACGAGGCCGTCTCGGAGCTCCGGCCCGAGGACTTGGTCAAGGAGGAGGACGTCGCCATCGTCTACACCTCGAGCGGCTACATCAAGCGGACCTCGCTCACCTCGTACAAGTTCCAGGCCCGGGGCGGCAAAGGGCGCCGGGGCATCGAGATGAAGGCCGAAGACGTCGTCGAGCGGCTCTATATCTGCTCGACCCACAGCTACCTGCTCGTCTTCACCAACCAGGGCCGGCTCTACTGGCTCAAGGCCCTGGACGTGCCCGACGTCGGCGTCTCGGGGCGGGGGCGGCCCATCGCCAACCTGGTCGAGTTCCTGCCCGGCGAGAGGCCGGCCTCCGTTCTGGCGGTCAAGGAGTTCGGCGAGGACCAGTTCGTGGTCATGCTGGCCTCGGACGGCGTCATCAAGAAGACCCGTCTCTCGGATTTCCGGAACGTCCGCAAGGGCGGCATCCTGGCCATGAGCATCCGGCCCAAGGCGGAGCTCTTCTCGGCCCAGCTCTCGACCGGCAAGAACAATATCGTCATCGGGACCAGGCTCGGCCGGGCCCTTCAGTTCAAGGAAGGGGACGTCCGGCCCATGGGCCGCTCGGCCTCGGGCGTCCGGGGCATCCGCCTCAAACCCAAGGACCGGGTCATCGGCATGATCATCGTCCGGCCCGAGGACAAGTTCATCTTCACGGCGACCGAGCGGGGCTACGGCAAGAAGACGGCCACGGAGATGTACCCGGTCAAGGGCCGCGGCGGCATGGGGGTCCTCAACCTCCGCATCACGCCCAAGATCGGCCACGCCCTGGCCATGGTCGGGATCAACGAGGAGGACCTGCTCGTCATCACCGTCGAGGGCAAGGTCATCGGCATCCCGACGACCCAGGTCCGCTCCTCCGGCCGGGCCACGCAAGGGGTCCGCATCATCAACCTCGACGGCAAGGACCGGGCCTGCTCCATCGCCAAGGTCCGGGAGAGCTAGGTCCGGCCGCTTTCCGCCTCACCATCGGCCAGGGGGACAAGACCGTACCGCGGTCGCGGCTGAGGGGCCGCTGGCCGGGCGCGGGCGCCGAAGCCGACGGGTGAAGGCGCGATCTCCGGCGGCGGCGGCGGACAAGCCCCCTGCCTAGGCCGTCTCGTCGACCAGGGTGAGGCCCTGGAACTTCGAGAAGACGCGCAGCTCCCGGCTCAGGTCGCCGTAGACGGTCTGGCGGTGGAGGCCCTGGGTCCAGTTCCGCCAGAGCCGGGACAGGCTCCCGTCCGGCCTGACCGTGATCTTGGTCCGGCAGCCGCGGTCATGCTCCAGGCCGACCGGCGCCTCGATGATCTCCCCCGTGAAGTACCGGATGCTGTCGGTCCCGATGAGGAGCGCTTGGGTGACCTTCTGTCCGACCCGCATCTCGACCTGGGGCGTGACGCCCTCCTCCCGCTCCATGATCGTGCGGAGCTTGTAGGGATGCGCGGGCGCGCCCGGGCCGTCCATGCGCGTCGTGCCCATGCAGTGGGCCAGGATGATGGCGTCCTTGCTCTCGTCGACCGTGGGATCGCTGATGAAGCCCGGCCGGCCGGAGAGGCCCTGCAGCAGGACGTGGGTCACGGCGGAGCGGAGGTCCGATTCGCAGATGCCCCCGAGGCCGCGGTTGTTCAGCCGCGAGAAGCCGATGCACGGGTAGGCGGGAAGCTTGATCGTCTTGTCCCACATCGAGCCGTAGCAGTCGATGGTCATCACGGTGGCCCGCTCCTCGTCCAGCACCTTCTCGAGGGCGAGGGCCAGCCGGCAGGACCTGGCGACGTCGTCGCGGCTCGGCTCGACCAGCCGCTCGGCGTCCCGGAGCCAGCGTTCGGTTTCGGCGCGGGCCTCCGGTTCGGATACGGCTTCGTACGCGGCGAGGATCCGCGGGAGATCGATCCGCTCGATGCGCGTCCCGAATTTAGCCCGGACGGCCTCGGCATAATCCTCGAAAGGCCGGGTCGTGAGGTTCAGGATCTTCGCTTCGCGCAGGTGATGGCCGGCCCGGAACGGCCGCACCGCGAACGCCAACTCGCCCGGGTCGCTCGTGAGCAGGCACTCGACCAGCGCGCCCCGCTCCTGCTTGAGGAGGTCCCCGTAGCCGGTCCACTCGTGGCCCGAATAGGGGGCGGCATAGATGACGGTGGGCTTTGCCCGGTCGACGATCGCGTCGAGAACGGGCCCGATCCAGATGGTCAGGTGGATGGCCAGGATCCCGTCGACGTCCGTCAAGCGGTCGCCCAGGGCCTGGACCTCCTCGGGCGAGGTGACGAGCTCGTTGACGGTGAAGTCGATGTCGGCGAACTCGTCCCGGCGGCGGGCGAACGCGGCCTCGTAGGACCGGACCTCGGCGGCCAGGTCGAGGGAGGGCTTCGGCCAGTGGGGCCCGGGCTTCCCCATGTAGAGCTTGGCCACCTTGACCTTGGTGCCGCGGCAGCCGGGGCTGACGAGCCCGGGCGCGGCCTGGTCGGGAGCTGCGCCCGCGGCCCTGGCGAACAGGCCCGGCCCGGTTGCGCACGCGACCCCGCCGGCGGTCGAGATCTTCAGGAAATCCCTGCGCTTGATGGGGCTCATGGAAACCTCCTATCCCTGGGGGCGATGCCGTTCCTTATCTATCATGAGCGCCCATAGATTTCAAACCCGCGTCCGCCCGCGGATCTTCGGGCGCGTCTCGATCTCGGCTGGCCGCCGCGCTTGAAGCGGGCCGGGGAAAGGCTTACAATGTCCGCCTCAACGCCAACGTCCGGAGGCATCATGAAGCGCGTTATCCCCTGGCTGGCCTTGGCCGTTTCTCTCGTCTTCGCCCGCGGTGGCGTCTCCGCCCCCGGCGCCTCCGAGATCGAGGCCTTGGTCCGTGACATCTCGCCGGCGAACATCGAGGCCACCCTGAAAAAGCTGGCCTCCTTCGAGACCCGGCACGTCTATTCCTCCGACCGGGAGGGTTTCGGGATCAAGGCCGCGGCCGACTGGATCCGCGAGGCCTTCGCCGCGCTGAGCCCCCGCCTCCAGGTCTCGTTCGACGATTACGAGCTCGCGGCCCAAGGCGGCCGTTTGAGCCGGCCGGTCACGTTGCGCAACGTCGTGGCGGTCCTGCCCGGCAAGTTCGCCGGCGACAAGGACCGGGACCGGATTGTCCTCGTCAACGCCCACTACGACACCGTCGCCCGGCCGGTCGACCGGGATCATCCGCGGGACGACTTCGACAATCCCGCCCCGGGGGTCAACGACGACGCTTCGGGCGTCGCGGCCCTCCTCGAGATGGCCCGCGTCCTCAGCGGCCGGGCCTTCGACGCCTCGATCCATTTCGTGGCCTTCGCCGGCGAGGAGATCGGCCTGGTCGGCAGCACCCTCATGGCCGCCCGGCTCAAAGCCGAGGGGCGGCGGATCGACGGCGTCCTCACCCTGGACATGATCGGGAACATCGAGGGCGGGAACGGCTTTGTCGACAACCGGAGGATGCGGGTCTTCGCGGACGGCCCCGAAGACTCGGCGTCGCGCCAGCTGGCCCGGTACGCCAAGACGGTGGCCGAAACGTACTTCCCGTCCGCGAAGATCGACTGCGTCTTCAGGGCCGACCGGTTCGGGCGCGGCGGCGATCATACCCCCTTCGTCCTCGAGGGCTGGGCCGGCATCCGGATGATGGAGGCCCTTGAGAACTACGGCCGGCAGCACACGGTCCACGACACCCTGGCGAACATGTCGGTCGATTACTGCGCCAGGAACACCCGGATCGTGGCCGCCGTCCTCGCGTCGCTGGCCGCGGCCCCGCCCGCCCCCGTCGTCACGAGCGAAAGGGGCCAGCCTCTCCTGAGGCGGGGCCCGAGCGGCTATGACGCCCAATTGGGCTGGAACGCCGTCCCGCGCGACGACATCGCCGGCTACAAGGTCTACTGGCGGAAGACGACGGCGCCCTTCTGGGAGAACCAGGCCTTTGTCGGGAACAGGACCGAGTTCGTCCTGGACAAGGTCACCATCGACGAATCCGTCTTCGGCGTCAGCGCCGTGGACACGGACGGCCACGAGAGCCTCGTCGCCGCCTATGTCATGGCTCCGCGGCGCAAGAGCGCGTACCAGTTGAGATGACGGCCGTGACCAAGGCCGGCCCCCCGCCGTCAAGCCGACCCTCCCCCCAGCGCGTCTGGGAGATCGATTTCCTCCGCGGCCTGGCCATCATCCTCATGGTCGGCTATCATCTCCTTTTCGACCTGGGGGAGTTCGTCGGCGTCGAGCGGTTCCTGGGTTGGTCCACCGACCTGTCGAGCCCGGCCTGGACCATCGCCCAGTTCTTCTTCGCCGGGCTTTTTGTCGTCCTGTCGGGGATCAGCGGCACCCTCAGCCGGAGCAACATCCGGCGGGGGCTGCGGCTCCTCGCCGTGTCGATCCTCGTGAGCGCGGCGACCTACCTCTTCGACCCGTCCTCGGCGGTCTATTTCGGCATCCTCCAGTGCCTCGCGGTTTCCATGCTCATCTACGGGGCGGCGTTCGAAAAAGCCGGAGCGGTCGCCTGCGCCGCCTGGGGCGCGGCCGTCATCGGCCTGGCCGCGGCGCTGCCTCCCCTCAAGGAAGCTCTCGCGGTCCGGCACGGCTGGCTGCTGCCGCTGGGCCTCCCCGGTCCCTCCTTCTCGTCCTACGATTATTTTCCCCTCATCCCCTGGCTGGGGGTCTTTCTGGTCGGCTCCGCGTTGGGAAAATCCGTCTACGCCTCCCGGCAGAGCCTTCTGCCCTGGCGCCTGCCGCGGACCTTCGTCAACGTCGCCGGCCGCCACTCGCTCCTCATCTACATCGTCCACCAGCCCGTGATCATGGGCGTCCTCTACGCCCTGGGCCTGGCCCGCTAGAAAAAGGCCGCTTGACAGGCTGGGGAGAGAAAACTAGAATCAGTCCACTTTTAAAGAAGGAGAGGTCGCATGGTCGACACCCTGGCCCGGCTCTTAGTCCATTCGGTGACGTCCTACCCGAAGCCCGATTTCATGATGGTCAAGAAGGCCGGCGCCTACACGCCCATCTCGACCCAGGAATTCGGGGACGGCGTCAAGCACCTCGCTCTCGGGCTCAAGGCCCTCGGCTTCGAGCCGGGCCAAAAGCTCTGTCTCCTGTCGGAGAACCGGCCGGAATGGACGATAACCGACTTCGCGACCCTGACGGCCGGCGGCCTGACGGTGCCCATCTATACGACGCTCGTGTCCGAGCAGATCCGCTACATCATCGACGATTCCGACGCCTCCGTTGTCGTCGTGTCCAACGCCGACCAGTGGACGAAGGTCGAGCCACTCAGGCCCGGCCTGGCCAAGGTCAAGCACTACATCACCTTCGCCGATGAGGCCCCGGCCGGCGTCATGACCCTCAAGGCCGTGCAGGAGAAGGGGAGGGCCCTGGCCGCCTCCCAGCCCGGGCTCTACGAAGAGCTCGTCGCTCAGGTCAAGCCCGGGGACGAAGCGACGCTGATCTATACGTCGGGGACCACGGGCGTGCCCAAGGGCGTCATCCTGACCCACGACAACCTCGTCAGCAACATCCGGACGTCCGCGGAGATCATCCAGATCTCCTCCAAGGACACGGCCTTGTCCTTCCTGCCGCTGTCCCACGTCCTCGAGCGGATGGTCATGTTCACCTACATCTACAGGGGTTCGACCGTGGCCTTCGCCGAGAGCGTCGAGGCCGTGGCCCAGAACCTCCTCGAGGTCCGGCCCCACATCATGGTCAGCGTCCCGCGGGTGTTCGAGAAGATCTATACCAAGGTCATGGACCAGGTGCTGACGAGCCCGGCCCTGCGCCGCAAGATCTTCTTCTGGGCGCTCAAGGTCGGCAAGTCCTGCGCCGCCCTGAAGCTCGCGGGGACGCCGATCCCCGGCGGGCTCTCCTTCAAGCGTTCGATCGCCGCGAAGCTCGTCTTCTCCAAGATCATCGCCAAGACGGGCGGCCGGGTCAGGCTGTTCGTCTCGGGCGGAGCACCGCTCTCGAAGGACATCGCCGAGTTCTTCTACGCCATCGGCTTGACCGTCCTCGAAGGCTACGGCCTGACCGAGACGTCCCCGGTCATCTCCATCAACACGTTCGAGGCCACCCGCCTGGGGACGGTCGGCAAGGTCATCCCGGGCGTCGAGGTCAAGATCGCGGCGGACGGCGAGATCCTGGCCCGGGGGCCCAACATCATGAAGGGCTATTACAAGAAGGAGGCGGAGACCCGGGAGGTCATGGAGGGCGGCTGGTTCCACACGGGCGACATCGGCCAATTCGACGCGGACGGCTTTCTCGTCATCACCGACCGCAAGAAGGACCTGCTTGTCACCTCGGGGGGGAAGAACATCGCCCCTCAGCCGATCGAGAACCTCCTCAAGACCAGCCCCTACATCGCCAACGCGGTGGTCATCGGGGACAGGCGGCGCTTCGTCTCGGCCCTGGTCGTCCCGCAGTTCGAAAAGCTCTCCGATTACGCCAAGGGCCAGGGCATCGCCTTCAAAGGCATGGAAGACCTTGTCCGCGACAGCAGGATCGTCGCGTTCCTGCTGGACGAGGTGACCAAGGCGACCCCCCATCTGGCCTCCTACGAGAGGATCAAAAAGATCGCCGTTCTGCCGCGCGACTTCGAGATCGAGAAGGGGGAGATCACGCCGTCCCTCAAGGTCCGCCGGGTCAACGTCACGGCGGCCTATCAGGCCCTGATCGACGCCCTTTACAAGGAGGACGCGGAGAGCGGCCGGGAGGATGCGGGCACGGTCGGCTGAGGCCGGCGCGGCCTATCTCTCGGCCCCGGGCCCGGCCTTGACGGGTTCGGGCTTGGGCGGGCAGTAGAGGATGCGGCCGCAGTTCTCGCACAGGATGACACTGGTCTTGTCGCGGATCTCGTTGAGCATCTGG
>DSDX01000070.1 GCA_011048485.1 Candidatus Aminicenantota bacterium
CAAGATGATAGCCTTCTCCCTCCAGCGCTTGGAGGACGTCTATCTCCATCCGCTCGGCCCTTACGACATCCCGCTCGGCAACATCGTCCACGTCCGCCTCTTCGCGCTGATCGCGTTCTTCATCGCGCTCATCGCGGGCATCAACTTCGTCAATCTGGCCACGGCCAGAGCCGAGAAGCGGGCCAAGGAGGTCGGCCTGCGCAAGGTCGTCGGCGCGGAGCGGAGGCAGCTCGTCGGGCAGTTCTTCGGCGAGTCGGGCCTGATGACCCTATTCGCGCTCCTCTTGGCCCTCGTCCTGGCCAAGGCGGCCCTGCCCACCTTCAACGCCCTCACGGGCAAGGCCCTCACCATGAACATGCTCGATCCCGGCATCCTGGCGAGCCTGGCCGCGATCGGCGTCTTCGTCGGCGTCCTGGCCGGGACATTCCCCTCGCTCTACCTGTCCTCGTTCGAGCCGGCCCAGGTGCTCAAGGGCTCGGCGTCGTTCGTGCCCGTCCTCGCGCACGGCCGGTCGGGCTGGGTCCGCCGGGGGAGCCTGCGGCGCTTCCTCGTCGTGGGCCAGTTCGCGATCTCCATCGGTCTGATCGTCGCCACCCTGGTCGTGGCCCGGCAGATGACCTTCGTCCGGCAAAAAAGCTGGAGCCTCGCGGGCGAGCAGATGCTCACCATCCCCTTCAAGGAGAACATCGGATCCGAGTACGGCCTCGTCCGATCCGCGCTCCTCGAAAACCCCGCCATCCTCGCCGTGGCGGCCAAGGACAGCCTCCCGGTTTTCCTGAACAACAACACCAACGGGATCGGTTGGGAAGGCAAGACCGCCGAGCAGAATGCCATCTTCATGGAGACCATCCGCGTCGACACCCACTATTTCGAGGCCATGGGCATGCCGATCGTGGCCGGACGCGGCTTCTCGGACGATCATCCCGGCGACATCGGCAGGGCCTTCGTCCTGAACGAGGAGGCCGTCCGCAAGGCCGGACTGCTGGACCCCGTCGGGAAACAATTCAGGCTCTATGACCGGACAGGGACGATCGTCGGAATCGTCAAGGACACATACTTCCAGAGCTTTCGCCAGGAGACCCGGGCCCAGGCCTATTATCTCTACCCGAACATGACCACCGACGTTTCCGGAGTCGACGTCGTCCTCATCAAGGTCAAGGGCGATCCGGCGGGAGGACCATTCAAGCAGGCCGTGGCCCACATCGAGAAGGTTTGGAAGAGCTTCAATCCATCGACCCCCTTCGAATTCGGCTTCCTTGACGCGGCGATCGCCGCCCAGTACACGAACGAAACGCGCCAGGGGCGGCTGTTCGGTGTCTTCGCCCTCCTGGCCGTGCTCGTTTCTTGCCTGGGGCTCTTCGGACTGGCTTCGTTCATGGCGGAGCAGAGGACAAAGGAGATCGGGATCCGCAAGACGCTCGGGGCCTCGATCCCCAAGATCATGCTCCTGCTCTCGGCCGATTTTTCCAAGGCCGTACTGGCCGCAAACCTCATCGCCTGGCCCCTGGCCTGGTACCTGATGACCCGTTGGATCCGGGGATTCGTGTACAGGGCACCGCTGGACCCCTGGATCTTCCTCGGGTCGGGCCTGGCCGCGCTCCTCATCGCCTGGCTGACGGTGGCGCTTCAGACACTGAGGTCGGCCCGGACGAATCCCGTGGAGGCCCTCCGCTTCGAGTGAGCCCGTGCTTACCCCACAATAGCCTCATGGACAATGGTTTGTGGGGTAAGCCGAAGCCCACTTCAAGCTAGCGCTTCCGTTAGGCGGGAGATGACTCCCGTCTCGAGAGGGACGCTGGTCTCGGCTTGCTTCAGAGCGGAAATCGCGCGCGCCCGCCAGCTTTCTGGAAATGTCCCCGCCAGCCGCCGTAGCTTGGCCCATTCGTCCTTATCGGTCAAAACGTATTTGCCGACAACGATCGCTTGGCGCAGGTCCTTCTCACTTTTTGATCGGCGACCAGACCGGGTCGAAAGGAGGAGCTTATGGAGAGCGAAAGCCGCGGGAGCGGGGACCCGGGCTTTGATCCCCTTGGCGACGGGCAGGACCACTGTCTCGGCGAGCAGGATGTCGACGAATCTCAACAGCTGAGGCGTCACGGATATCTCGCTGATGAAGGGCGCCCGGCGCCGGCCGGACCCGCGTTCGGGGGCCAGGAATTCCACCTTCATCAAGTTCCCCGAGAACGACATCGAACCGTCAGCGTGAAAATCCTGACGGAAACCCAAATCCCTCAGATAGCCGCTGAAGTCAAAGGACTTGCCCTTATAGGGAAAGGGAACCAGGAGATCGAGGTCTTCGGTCTTCAAGGGATACCGATCCATGGGCAGGTGCCTCTGATAGAGGAGGAAGCACCACGTTCCAACGATCTCGAGCCCGGCTTCCCAAAGCTTCTCCTCGGTCATCTTCTTCAGGATAGAACGCAGGGGTTCGCTCAGATCGGTATCGGCGCTCGGGCGCGACCTCAAGAGGCGCAGCCCCTCGCGAACCCGACGGAGCTCCGCTTCCAAACGGGCTCTTTCCTCGAGAAGCTCTCTCAGTCCTGCCGGGACGTCCTTTCCGAGGTAATCGCTCTTGGTTTTGCCGCCTTTGCGGTAGTGAAGATAGTAATAGCGCTTCCCCCCGAGCATCTTCGACTTGATCTTTCCTTTGGGGAGCACCGCCAAGCGTGCGGCGACAAGACGCTCTTGTTCCTTGTAAAAGGCTATCCCTTCATCCAAGGTGTTGCGAATGTCCTGCATAGCCCCAGTTTACCCCACAAAACCCTCCTGGTCAAGGATTTGTGGGGTAAGTCATACCGCAGGGGGAAACGGGGTTATCGTGTTGGTGGAGCTGACCAGGATCGAACTGGCGACCTCTTGAAGGCCACCTTGTAGGCATAGGCAGGCTTAAGAGGTCCCGGGCCTCCGGCCCATGATGGGAAAAATCCATACCAAATCTGCGTCAGCTTCCCAATCACCTGAGCATAATGGTTTATCCCCATCGTAGATAGCGAAAGAATTCGAGGCGCCATATAAATAAAGATCGCCGAATTGAAGCGTCGCTTCTGGACTGAGTCCTGCGTATAAAATAAAAATGCCCTTGGGTTGAAGAGGATGCTCGATAACCTGCGCTAGTCCCTGTGAAGGTTTTGCAAAATTTTTTCCATTATAGGAGAAGTTATCCCGTTCAAACTTGATCGGAAATATGTTCTCGAAACGCTTGGTTGTTTTATTAGTTGCCGGTCGGCCAAAAAGCACAACACATTCGGCCTTCAGATCATCTTCGGTTATAGCCGTATCCGGCTTAATCACTTCAGAAGGCAAGCCAAGATAATCACGATTGAACCGTTCGGCTGCTGTTTTATTGGCTTCTGCCTCTGATACTGTTCCGTATATGACGATGTAGCTCGAATGCGGATACTCAATGTTCGAGAGCTGCGCGGGCATTCTTTGAATCTTGAGAATGTCGTTATTCGCATCGACCTTCAACGTTAATGGTGTATTCTCTGTTTGATATTCGAAATCCGTTATCTTGTCCCTTTGCCATATTGAAAACGATTCTTGACCTTTATCTGTCTCCAAGGAAAATTCTACTGGCAGTGTCCAAAACGAGTGGCCCGTTTGAATTAATTTCCCCCTTATTTTCCAGCCATTGTTGTCTTTGACTGCCGAGACATTATCGAGCTTGAGATGAGGCAAGCCATTCGTTTTATTCCATTGGTCAAAGAACCATTTCAACGATTCCCCATGAATTTTGCCCGCTATTTGAACAAAGCGGTCAGTCTCAACGGGTTCAGGTGGATCTCCCCGTAATATTTCATACTCTTTGAGAAGCTGCGAGAATTTCTCATCTCCCAAGACTTTATGAAGCATATGGCAGACATATTCATCGTATCTATATTGAAGGCGGCGGATCCATATGGGTTTTGTGAATATTTTCGAAAACTCCGTATCCCTGTTTTGAATATCCCTTGTGCAATAGTCGGTTTCACCCAAAATGCGCTTCCGCCATTTTGCCAACGCCTCGCCGTTCTTATCTGTCGAGGAGAGATTATCCTGATAACTTGTCAAAGCGTCGGCAGGAAATGGGTCTGGCGTGTGATAGACATTGCTTCTGGCGTTACGGATCTTCTCGATATTATACACAGCGGAAAGCAGGCCATCGACCCTCCCCTCATGGATTGGCACCCATTGAAAGCCATAGCTGTTGTGATGCTTGTTGGGAGCGTCCGGGCCCAAAAAGATGTCTCGTCCCTTACTCATGATCACCTTAGGATGCGCGGCGTGATGCCAGCCGACATTGGCATCCACAGGAATCCAGCCATAGGGGGGAAGATAATATTCAGCCCACATGTGAGGGCCCAGTCCATGATGCTGCGCGCCGGCAAATCCGTCAGGAGACAGAGCCGTATCTATTTCAAAAGCCATCTTTGAATTTCCTTCGGATAGATAAGGAGCCCATCCGATTCGCCCGTAAACGCATCTTGCCGGAATTCCTTCCGAACGGCACAAAGCAACAAATAGCGCACTATAATGTGAACAATCACCGCGAAAATATTCTTCTCCGCTCTTTTCGTCAATTTTGGCGTTGGAAAACAAAGAATCGAGACTTCTACTGCTGTTCGTACTTTGGTAATACCGTATTTTGCTATGCACAAATGCTAGTATTTTTTTCGCCTTGAGGTAGGGGTTAGTCTCGTTTCCGACAGCTGCCTTGGCCAACTCCTCCACCTTTGGAGCAATATGAATTATATGGCCGGATTTGGTATACAGCTCATATTCCTTACTTGCCGTGTCATAGGGTTTAACGTTGGATGGATCAATGGTTGCATCAACCTCGTAAGATACGAGGCGTGCTCGAATGTCAACTCGATAAGAAGGTTTTTCAGGTGATTTTCCAAAATCCCAATAAAATATTTTGTTCCCGTATTCCGGATCCGTGTATCGGGCATGAGGTTCTGGTTGAACGGATATGATCTGGACATGCTTTTGTGAATCCCATTCACGGGGAACCGGAATCCAGACTTTAAGATCCCGGTCTCTGTCAATTCTTACAGGACCCGGCGTCATCTCAAAAGATATCTCAAGATTGTAGACGCAAGGATTCCGATAACTGACCTGAGATGAACCTGATCCAGTGATAGCGGAATGAACAGTGACGGGAGTCTCTTGCGGAAGTAAACTAGGAAATCCTAATAATATCAGGGTAACAATAAAAACTACACGGAAGAAAATTTTTGGACCGTGAATTGATACAATATTCAATCTTCCCTCCCATTTTGGAGAATAGCCCGGCCAACGACTAATGATGCGGCCGCGGATTCTCTCAGAATGGCCTGATCCAAGGGCTTTCTGAGTGATACTTCCGGGCACTAGATGATCGCCAATACTCCCTTTCTCTTCCTTGTCAAACGATAGCATTCAACATAGAGGAGGTCAATATGGGCAGACGGATTCCGTGATGAGGCGTGTGAGCACGGCGTGGATAAAACCGCCAATGAAGGCTCATTTCAGGTGACTCAGGCTGAAAAATCGGAAATCTGGGCAATTCAGAAAAATTGCGAAACGGGGTTATTTCGGTGGTGGAGCTGACCAGGATCGAACTGGCGACCTCTTGAATGCCATTCAAGCGCTCTCCCAACTGAGCTACAGCCCCACCAAAGAGAGTTTCGAAGCTCGCTCGGCCAATTCGTTAGCGGTTTGGCAGGCCGCAAAATTGACCAATTCCCGCCTGAAAAACCCCTTTCAGGGCTTTAAAGACTGGCGGATTATAGCAGAACCGTCGGGCCCTTTCAACTCCCTTCTGCCTAAGACCCGGGGAGTAGGACGACCAGTCCGAACTGGGACGGTTCCGTCATTCATCCGCGGGATGCTCATCGGCACTTCGCCAGGCGCCGCGCTGATGTTATAATGACGGCGAGGAGGGACGGAGCATGAAATTCAATGTCATATTGACCCCCGCGGAAGAAGGCGGCTTCGTCGTCTCGGTTCCGGCCCTCGAGGGATGCGTCACGGAGGGCGCGACGGAAAAAGAGGCCCTCAAGAACGCCAAGGAAGCCATCATTTGTTATCTGGAGGGCCTCGAGAAGGTCAACCAGATCAAGTCCAAGCCCAAGGCCATTATCAAGGAGATCGAGGTCCACGTTTGAGCCGGACGTTCTCTGGGAAAGAGGTCGTCAAGGCCCTTCGCCGGACGGGATACGTCGTCGATCACCAGCACGGCAGCCACATCTTTCTGCACAACCTGGACCTGAACATCTCGCTCGTTGTCCCGCTCCATAAAGAGCTCAAGAAGGGGACCCTCCACGCCATCCTGAAAAGAGCGGGCTTGACCATCGAGGATCTCAAGGAACTCGTTTAGGTTCTAGTGAAGACCTGAATGGGAGGGTCGGGATGCGTCTGATCTCAACTGGAATCCTGGTTGCTTCGATGGTAAGCCCTCTTGGCATTTGCTCAAGCTCTTCCCAGGACGCCGGCCCGCTCGGCGCACGTCAAGACGCGTGCCGGAGATCGGTCACCGGTTTCGATCGTCATATCGATAGACCCGGAAGCCCGTCTCTTCCCTGTCAATGACAAAGAAATGGTCCCCTCGGATGACGATGTTTTTCGATGGCGGATCGAATTCAAAAGGCAGGTAATGGGAAGAGACGAGCTCTCCTGCGGCCGAGAACCGGTCGACGCGGGGCTTCCCGTTAAGGCGATAATTAGACACGGCTAAAAAGCCGTCCCGCCAGGGCATGATCCTGGCTATCGCATAGTTCTTGAGGATCTCCGACGGATCCAACGCTTGCGCGTCCTTGACCTGGTCAGGCTCGGGCGCTTCGAACGCGTATCCCTGCCTGACCTGCCCGTCGAAGTCCAAGAGATCGAATTCATATTTGTCCGAGGCCGAGACGACGAGTGCGTCCCCGATGACAGCGAACGCCGGTTCGGCCAGGAAGAAAAGCCCACCGCCCCTGATCATCTTCCCTTCATAGACGGCATTGCCCTGGGCTATCACGATCGGCCGCTCGCAAAGGATGCGAGGACCTTCGGACCTGCTCCATTCGGTCATACCCAACGTGAATCTGCCCGAGTCGTCCAATATTCTCTCGCTGAAATAGAAGACGTCGCCTCTCTTGCCGATCAGCCCTGTCAGATCGGAGTCGACTTTTTCCTCCCAAACCAGGCCGCCCGCGGCGTCCAGGCAAATGACCTTGCGGCGGGCGTCGAGGACATAGATCCTATCATTCTCGAGAAGGAGCCCGAGGACCCTCGTGTATTCCCCGGGACCTTCGCCGGATCGTCCGACGGGGAGGAGATCTGTTCCATCAAGCCGTGACCTGAACAGCTGATTGAGACGGGAGTCAAAGAAGACCACAACGTCATCGGACGAGGCCAGGGGATATGCGGCCGAAGCGATCTCGGGCACTCCGGTCGCATCCGCGACCTGAATGAGGGCCAGCTCCTTAAGACCTTTCAGTGGAGGAAGTTCATTCCCCCCGTGCTTCCGGCAGCCGACAAGGCCTATGGTTATGATCCCAAAGACGAGGAGGATTCTTGGCCGTCGTAAGCTCATCGGGCCTCCTTGATCCTGTACTCGTAGAACTGGACGCCGCGGTCGCGGTCGAGGAGGAAGAGGCGGTCCTTGTGGATCCAGATCCCGTCGACGAAATGCGAAAGCGGGATCGCCCCGAGCAGGACGCCGTCCGGGCCAAAGACCTCGAGTTTGTACATGTCCGTCGTCCGGAGGTCCGTGTCGCCGACCGTCTTGCGCGTCATCCCCGACGGAGAACCGGACGTGACCGTGGTCACGATCTCTTCTTCCCTGATCTGCCGGTCGCAGGTCACGACCCAGGCCCGGCTCTTGTCGTCACAGGCGATCCCGACGGTCACGCGGTTGAACTTGGGCGCGAAGAATCGAGTGGTGTTCGCCGTGACCTCCTGGCGGCCCTTCTCGATCAGCTTGGTCGGATAGTTGAGCTCGCGATCGGCCCGCCAGAGGAGCCTCCCTTCGGGCGTATAC
>DSDX01000023.1 GCA_011048485.1 Candidatus Aminicenantota bacterium
CGACCGCCCCATCGCCATGCGGGCCGACGACTCCGTCGTCAAGGCCGCGGCGGGCCGGCCCCTGTTCGTCCGCCGGGCCCGGGGCTACGTCCCCTATCCTCAGCCTGTCCCCGAAGCGCTGCGGTCCGGCCGCGTCATCGTCGCCCTCGGCGGCGAGCTCAAGGACACCATCTCGCTCTACAAGAACGGCTACGTCGTCACCAGCCAGTTCCTCGGCGACCTCGACGACTACCGGAACTTCGGCTATTTCGAGGAGACCTTGGCCCATCTCCTGCGGCTCTTCGACGCCCGGCCCTCGGCCGTCGTCTCCGACCTCCACCCCGATTTCCGGACGACCCGTCACGCCGAGCGGATGGGCATTCCGCATTATCGCGTCCAACACCACTACGCCCATGTCCTGGCCCCCCTGCTCGAGCACGGGCAGGTGCCGCGGCGCCGCGTCCTCGGCGTGGCCCTCGACGGCTATGGCTACGGGGAGGACGGCGCCGCCTGGGGCGGCGAGTTCCTGCTGGCCGATTACGACGGGTACGAGCGCTTCGCCCGCTTCGAGACGGTGCCGCTGCCCGGCGGCGACCTGGCCGCGCGCGAGCCCTGGCGCATGGCCCTGGCCTGGCTCGACCGGGCCTTCGACGGCGACGTTCCCGACCTCCCGGCCCTGGGCCGGATCGGGCGGCGGCGCAAGGAGGCCGTGGCCGCGATGATCCGGGGCGGGGTGCGAAGCCCGCTCACGTCGAGCTGCGGCCGGCTCTTCGACGCCGTCGCCTTCATGGCCGGCTTGGCGCCCGACCGCCTCGAGTTCGAGGCCGAGGCGGCCATGCGCTTCGAGGCCGCGGCCGACCGGGCTCATCGCGGCCTCTACCCCGTGCGGCTGGTCGAGGCGGGGCCGGGCCGGCCGATCGAGATCTCGTTCGCCCCTCTCATCCGGGGCTTCGCCCGCGATGTCGGGAAGGGCGTGCCCGCGGGGACGCTGGCGGCGAAGTTCCACGACTCCCTAGCCAGGCTTATCGTCCGCGTCGCCGAGAGGGCCCGCCGGGACCGGGGCACGGAGGAAGTCTCGCTGGCCGGGGGTGTCTTCCTCAACAAGCGGCTCCTGGAGAGCGTGGAGGGACGGCTGGCGGCGAAGGGCTTCCGCGTCTTCCGGCCCTTGGCCTACTCGCCGAGCGACGAATCGCTGTCGCTCGGGCAGATCGCCTGGGGCCTGGCCAGGATCAAGAACGGCGGAGCTTGAGGCCGCCGACAAGCGACATGACCCCGTTCGAAACGGCGGCGGCGGCCGCCCCCGCCGCGGCGCCGGTCGCGAACCCCAGGATCCCGCCGACGATGGAGAAGGTCAGCGCGCCCAGGATGTCCCCCCTGTGTTCGACGAAGAACCCGGGCAGCCGCTCGACGAAAGCGGCGAACAGCCCGGTCACGCCGGCGAGCAGCCCGAGCACGATCCCGGCGAACAGGCCCAGGACGCCGAAGAACCACAGGAACGAGACGACATCGAACGAGCGGACGACGACCTCGCCGCCCGGGGCGTCCGGCACCGTCTCGGCCGGACCCGAGCGCCCGGGACCGGCCTTCATGACCGCCGATTCCGGCCCTGCTCCTCTCGGCCGGCCGCCGCATCTGACGCACCGTTCGGCCTCGATGTCGTTCTCGAATCCGCAGGCGATGCAGATCACTCTTTTGTCCATCAGGGACGGCGGCTTGGCTTCGACCCACTCGTCGTTCTCGAAGGCGTACCACTTGCCGCTCCGCGCCCCGATCACCCAGAAGCGCCCCTCCTCGTCCTTGATGCGGAGCCGTCTCAGGGAGTCGGCGAACTCCTGCTGGGAGATCTTTCGGGCCTCGAATTTCTCGCGCAGAAACGTGAACGTCGCTTCGGCCTCGCGGAAGGGGTCGGCCATGCGAGTCTCCTTCATCCTCCGTTCATTTTAGCGCCACAATGTCTGTCTTTTCAACGAGATGATAACTTGCTGATAAGACGGGGTTTGGACCCGCGGCAAGAATTTGTGCAAACCGCGCTATGTGCGTGATGGACCGGGAATTGACTCAGGTCCGAGCGTTCTTTTCCACAACATTTCCACAAAACCTGTGAATAAATGCGGGCCCCCGAAGCAGCCTTCCGCGTCATCCCGTAACTCCCGGCGCGCCGCCGAGCAGATCGATCAGCGAGACACCCTTGATCGGATCGGGAATGAACGAGAGGACGAAGATCAGGGCGACGACCACGCTCAGGATCGTCCTTCGCGGCCCGAGCGGGGCGTCCTCGTCGAGGACGGGCGGGTGGCGAAGCCGCATCTTCGACTTGAACTCGAAAAGGAGGATGACCGCGGCCAGGATGAGCCAGGTCAGGTGGAACAAGACGCCCATGAGGGCCAGGAAGCCGACCATGATCCGCGAGAGGAACCGGGCCCGCCGGCCGAGAAGGGCGTAAGCGATGTGCCCGCCGTCGAGCTGGCCGATGGGGACGAGATTGAGGGAGGTGACCAGCAGCCCGACCCACCCGGCGAAGCCGACCGGGTGCAGGACCAGGGCCGAACCTTCGGGGGCGCCGCCGAAGAACAGGCCGCTCAGCATCTTGAACAGCAGCGGCTCGCCGAACGTGATCGTCTCCGGTGTTTCGACGAACGGCCTGACCTTGGAGAAGGCCAGCCCGATGACCAGGATGGGCACGGTCAGGGCGAAGCCGGCCAGGGGGCCGTTGGCCCCGACGTCAAAGATCTGGCGCTTGAACCGGATAGGCGACTTGATGCGGATGAAGGCCCCGAACGTCCCCAGGAAGGGGGGGCCGGGGAGGAAGTAGGGCCAGGTGGCCAGGACCCCGTAGCGGCGGCAGGTCAAAAAATGACCGAGCTCATGCCCGACGAGGATGGTCAGAAGGGCCAGGGTGTAGGAGAAGCCCAGGCCGAGCGCCAGGGGATCGAAAAGGGAGGGCCCGGGCCCCCCGTCCGCAGCCAGGAAAGAGAGCCCGAAGAACGTCCCCGCGAACCAGGTGGTCAGGACGGTCAGGCCGAATAGGAGGCCGTTCAACCAAACCTTTCGGCCCATCGTCGTGTCACTCATGGCGGCGGAAAAAAAAGAGGAGTGAATCGGATCCACTCCTCAAAAGCGTCGGTCCGGTCGTCGCGGGCTATTTGCCCGTGAGCTTGTGGAACTTCGACATCAACTCTTCTTTGGTCTCCTTGTGGTCGGGGTCCGGGACGCAGCAGTCGACGGGACAGACGTCCGCGCACTGCTGCTTGTCGTAGTGGCCGACGCACTCGGTGCACTTCTCGGGATCGATGACGTAGCGCTCTTCGCCGGCGCTGATGGCCTGGTTGGGGCACTCGGGCTCGCAGGCGCCGCAGTTGATGCACTCTTCGGTGATGATGAAAGCCATGGGAAGCCTCCTTGGAGTATTCGGGGGATATTATATCCCTTCCGGGGAAATTGGCAATGGCCGACCCTATTTCCGGACTTCCAGCTTGCCGGCCTTGAGCGAGGCCTCGTAACCGTAGTAGGACTGGGGGAAATCCGCCTGGAGCGTCCTGTAGAGGTCGAGCGCCGCGTCGACCTCGCCCTTGAGCTCGTGGCTGCGGGCCAGATGGAAGAGGGCGGCGTCGAGCGGATAGGCCTCGGGCTTCTCGTCGCGGATCCCGGCGTAGATGGCGATGGCCCGGTCGAAATCCCCGCGACCGAGGGCGATCTGGGCTTTGAGGTGCTGGGCCTGATAATAGAGGAGGTCCTTGGGGCGGCTGGGGATCCTGTCGACGTAGGACGCCGCCCGGGTCCAATCGTCCTTCCCGGCCCAGTACTTGGCCAGTTCGATAGCGGCCAGGCGGGCCGTCCGGCCCTTCTCGGCCAGCGACTCGAGCTCGGATAGCTTTTCGGGCGCCTGCGCGGCCTCGGCGGCCAGCGCCTCGACCCGCCCGACGGCCCGGCTCCGGGCGCTCCGCCCGTAGGAGCGGAAGGCGAGAAGCACCCCGAAGACGGCGGCCGCAAGGACGACGGCGGCCGCGACGATGGCGATCTCGCGGCGATATTCCTGGGCCAGCTTGATCAGGCCTTGGAGGCCGTGGGCCATCTGGTCTTCCTTGAGATGGTGTCTTTCCGTTCTTTTCATCGCTCTCTCCGGCCGGCCGAATGAAGATCCCTTTTAGCACAGAAGCACAGAGGGGTCAAGAACGTGCCGGCCTGCGCCTGGCGCAAAACGTCCGCGCTCATCGGCCCGTCGACGCGTGACGCGCGAAATCTGCGGCTTCCTACAGGGGGGGCTCGGAGGCGGCCTCGAGGAGCTCGCCGACCGTCGTCACGGCCAGGGCCACGGACGTATCGGCCGCGCCGTAATAAACTCTGACCAAGCTGGCCGGCGGCGCGAACCCCTCCTCGTCGATCTCCTCGACGATCATCCCCGACGGGAAGACGACGTTGGGGACCTGGCCGCACAGCTCGTAGGGCTCCCGCGGTTCGAGGATGTTGCCGCGCGACCGGCCCAAAACCTTCCGCGGGTCCTCGAGATCGAGCAGGACGACCCCGGCCTGGTAGATGTTGGCGCTGGCGAAGTGCGTGGCGACGCCATGGTAGATATGAAGCCAGCCCCGGCGAGTCTTGACCGGCGGCGGCCCCGAGCCGATGTATTCGTCCCAGTAGTGGAAGCGGCCGCCCATGACCGGTCCCAGCCGCCGCCAGCCGACGAGATCGTCCGACCCGGCCAGCCAGATCTCGGTCCCCGTCGCCGGCCCCCCGCCGGGCCTGGCCTCGTTCGGACGCTCCAGCCTGAGATAGAGCCCGCCGACCTTCTCCGGGAAGAGGACGCCGTTGCGGACGTCGTCCGTCGAGGCCAGGCCGAGGAACTCGAACCGCCGCAGGTCCCCCGATCGGGCCAGCCCGAGCCGGCAGCCGCCGTCCATATCCATGGCCAGCAGGACATAATGCGCGCCCTCGAGCCTCGTGATCCGGGGGTCATAGACGTGGTAGACCCGGTCCCGGACGCTCTCGATCCCCTCGAGCCTCACGATCTCCGGGCGGACAACGAAGCGCGCGCCGTCGGCGCTCTCGGCCATGACCAGGATGGTCTCGCGCGACCGGGCCTGGACGCGCAGCATGAGGTGGGTGATGCCGCCGGCCTTCACGGCCCCGGGATTGAACACCGACGTCGCGTCCGTGAGCCGGGGCGGAATGTCGGGGATGTCGCCCCGGCTCAGGATCGGATTCCCCGGATCCCGGCGCAAGGCCGGCGTCCTGTCCCTTCTCATCGCTCCCTCCCCATCCTCACGGACACGCGGCAGGCCGCACCGGCGGGTCTCGGCGCGATCGGGCCCTCGACGGGGCGGCCGTCGACGAGGACTTCGGCCACGCCGCGCTCGACGCCCGCGCCGTTCTCGACCTCGACGAGGTAGCGGGCCCCGCGAAAAACGCGCTCGACCCGGAAGCTTTTCCACTCCGCCGGGATGGCCGGGTCGACGACGAGCCCTTCGTAGGACGGCCGGATGCCCAGGATGTCGTCGAAGGCCACGCGATACATCCAGGCCGCCGTGCCGGTCTGCCAGGAGTGGCTGGCCTTGCCGGCGTCAGGGTGCTCGTCGCTCGTGATGTACTGCGAGTAGACGTAGGGCTCGGCGGAGAACACCGCTTGATCGATCCGGCCCGGCAAAAGCTTCCGAAAAAGAGCCGAGGCGCGCCCGCCCCTCCCGAGCAGGCACTCGGCCTGGACGGCCCACGCCGCCGGGTGGCAGAAGACGGCCGCGTTCTCCTTCTTGCCGGCGACGCACCGGGTGACGAGGCCGATCGCCGGGTCGATCTCGCGGAAGGCCGGCGCGCAGATCTTCGGCCCGTAAGGGGTGTCGAGCCGTTCGGCGACGCTGTCCATCGCCCGGACGAGCCGCGCCCGGTCCGGCAGCCCGGCGATGACGGCCCAGCTCTGGGTGTTGAGGAAGATCCGGCCGTAGCGGTTGTCCTTGGAGCCGATCCTCTTTCCGGCCTCGCCGAAGGCCCGGATGTACCAGTCACCGTCCCAGGCGTGCTCTTCGATCGCGTCCACGAGACGGTCCCTCAATCCCCGCACCTCCGGATGCGCATCGGCCACCTTCAGGAAGGCAAGGAGCTCGAGGAGCCGGTTGAGCATGGCCACGTAAAACATGGCGCCCCAGACGCTCTCGCCGCCGTCGCGGCCGCCGATGTAGTCGAGCGTGTCGTTCCAGTCGCCCCGCCCGAACCGCGGCAGGCCGTGGGGCCCGAGATCGGCCCCGGCGAAACGCCCCACGGCCAGCAGATGCTCGAGAATGGTCCCCGCCCCGCCGTCGAGAAAGGGCTCGGAGGCGTCGAGCAGGGCGAGATCGCCAGTCTCCTTGAGGTATTCCGTCAGCGCCAGGACGAACCACAGCGGGTCGTCGCAGTGCCCGGTGAACTCTCCCTGACCGTCGCCGTAGAAATGGTGGTAGACCTTGCCGTCCCGCCTCATCTGCCGGGCCAGCAAGCCCACGCGCGCCCGGGCCTTGGCCGGATCGGAGACGACGATGGCGATCGTGTCCTGGGCCGTATCGCGATAGCCGAAGCCGCGGCCGATGCCCCAGTAATAGAAGCTGGCCACGCGCCCGACGTCGAAGGCGACCTTGGCCTGGTAGGGGATCCAGGCGTTCAGGAAAACGTCCGCCTCGGGCTCGGGCGTGACGGCCCGGGTGCGGCCGAGGACGCGGGCCCACTCGGCCCGGACCCGGTCGAGGGCGGCGTCGGCCGCCGCGGCGTCGCGGTATCGGCCCACGACCTCGCCCTTCACCCTCTCGAACTCCGTCTTGGCGATGACGCCGAGCGAGAAGACGACGTCGACCGACTCGTCCGGGCCGAGCTCGAGGTCGACCTGGAGGGCCCCGGCCGCGTTGCCGCAGTCCATGTCCCGCGAGCTCAGGCCTGCCCTGATCCCGAGGGGGTCCGACTCGTTCCCGTGGGGTCCGATGAACCGCTCGCGCACGGTCTCGTAGGCCGCGACGGGCCGGTTGACCGTGAAATAGGCCCAGCGGTCCCAGGCCTTGTTCTCCTGGTGCTGGGTGCCCCGCGTCTCCGTCACCCAGTAGGTCTTGGTGGCGAACAGCGCCCCAAGGCGCTTGTCGAACCTGGCCCGGTTGAAGTGCTGGTCGTCGCACTGGTTGATGAGGTCGACGAGGGCGTGGCCCAGGGCGAATTCGACGTAGCCCACGACCGAGAGCCGGCGGCGGCGCCCCGACCGGTTCGTCAGGACGGCCTTCCAGATCTCCCGGTCCTCGTCGACGGGCACGAAAAAGACGACCGACGAGCCGATGCCCTCGACCTCGGCCTCGGCCCGGGTGTAGCCGAATCCGTGGGCGACCCGGTAGGCCGACGCCGGCTCGCGCCCGACCGGCTGCCAGGTCAGGCTCCACACCTCGCCCGAGTCCCGGTCCTTGACGTAGATGTACTTGCCCGGCCGGTCGGGGGGGACGTCGTTGATGCGGTAGCGCGTGATCCGGCCGTGGAGGGGGCTGCGGTCGTAAGAGATGCCCCCCCCGTTGGCGGATATCGTGGCGAAATAGCGGCCGTTCTCGAGGTAATTGATCCAGGGGCTGGGCGTCCGGACGTCGGTGATGAGGAACTCGCGGCCGTCCTCGGAGAAGCGCCCGAACGCCATGGCCCCTTACTCCCCTTCCCCCTCCTCGTCCCTAATCTTGTCGACGAAGCCCGTATCGGCATGGTCGCGGGCCATGGTCCGGAGGCTGCCGACCATGCCCTTGAGATCGATGACGCCGCCGATCGAGAACCAGAACAGGACGAAGACGGACACCCCCAGGAAGATCATCGTGTAGATCCTCCAGAAATGGAACCAGGCCTCGGTCGAGAC
>DSDX01000007.1 GCA_011048485.1 Candidatus Aminicenantota bacterium
GTCCTCGACCTGGAAAAGAGACAATCTCATCATGAACTACGCCGACGGCAGCCCTTACACCTACGGTTCAGCCGTCTCCCCGGTCTCCGGGGAAGAGGTCGGCTGGGGTCTCGTCGGCTTCTACATCGCGCCCGGCGCCGCGGACAGCATGTCGCTCAAGCGGGAGCTCAAAAGGATCGGCCTCTATGTCCAGGACACGATGAAGATCGGGGGCCGTCTCTCGCTGTCCGTCGGGCTGCGCTTCGACCGCTCCGAGGCCCGGTTCGGGGCCTTCTCCAAGGCCGCCTCCGGCAACAGCGTCAGCACCAGCCTGGGGTCGACGCTCATCAACCCCATCCTGGGCTACAATCTCTACAGCGCGATCAGCCTCTCCGGCTGGGAGAAGGCCATCGTCTGGAACAACCTCTCGCCGCGCGCGGGTCTCAGCCTGGACCTTTGGGGCAACGGGCGGACCGTCGTCAAGGCCTCTTGGGCGAGGATCCCGGAGTACCTCGGCCTGGGCTATGCCCAGGACCTGGCCCAGGTCGATCCCCGGGCCTCCCACGATTTCGTCTGGTACGACGAGGACGGGGACGGCCTGGTCGACAGCTCCGACACCTTCAGCGTCGTCCCCTATGATTTCCGGGTCTACAAGACCGAGTTCTCACGCCAGGCCGTCGATCCCGATCTCTCCGCCCCCGTGCTCGAAGAGTGGACGGCCGGCTTGGAGCAGGCGATCAGCCGCGACTTCACTCTCGCGGCCCGTTACATCGACCGCCGTCACTCCGATCTCATCGGGCACATCGTTTACGACCCTTCAACAGGGGCCCGGTGGTGGCGGGTCGAGGAATCCCCCGAGGGCTGGTGGGTCCCCTTTTCGACTGTCGTTCCCGGAGCGGAAGGTCATCCCGATGTGCCTTTGCAGCTCTACGTCCCCTCGACAACGGCCCCCGACTTCTTCGAGCGCATCGAGAACGTCCCCGAGCTCACGGCCCGCTATCGGAGCCTGGAATTCTCGTTCCGCAAGAGGTGGTCCCACAACTGGCAGGCCTTCGGCTCCCTGACCTGGAACCAGGCGATCGGGACGACGACCGTGGCCTCGCGATGGAGCGCGGGGAATGCCCCCGTCCTGCTGACCCCGAACTCGTTCATCAACATCTCCGACACCGACCGCCTCCTCCAAGACCGCCCCTTCGTCGCCAGGCTGGCGGGGACCTACGGCTTCGGGAAAGGGATCTACGCCAGCTTCCTCTTCAGGGCCCAGAGCGGGTCACCCTGGGCCCGGACGGTCACGGTCCTGCCCCCGGCCGATTGGGCCGCGGCCAACGGCGCCCGAGTGGTCCCGGTGACGGTCTATCTGGAAAGCCCGGGTTCCGAGCGGTACGACTGGTGGAAGACCCTCGACCTCAGGCTGGAGAAGGAATTCGCCAAGAACGGGCGCGGCCTCTTCGCCGTCTCGGTCGACGTCTACAATCTGCTCGGGGACAAGTATCGGACGCTCGACCTCAACGAGGGAGGGACCTGGGCCCCGGACGGCGAGGGCGTCAGCACGGGCACGCGGCTCTTCAGCGGCACGCTCGGAACCTACACGCCGCTGTGGGGGTCACGGGTCGTGAGGCTGAATCTCAGCCTCAAATTTTAGCTCGAAGGCCACCGCTTTCTTCAGCTCCTCGCCCTCGGTCGTGCTCCTGACCGAGATGTCCATGCGGAGCTTCTCCCCCCTGAGCCTGTCGAGGTCCCTGTCGATGCGCAAGGGGAACTCCATGCGGAAGTTCCTCTTCCGGTTCTCGACGAGCTCCTTCTCCTCGAGCGACAGGGGGAAGGTCCCCCCGGCCTCCCAAACGGGCGTCCCTGACCCGTCCGAGACCTCGAGCCGGACCTCGAAGCCCGTCTCCAGGAGCCCGTCCTCGAACGTGAACCAGATCGTCTCGTAGGGGATGTCGACAAAGACCACGCCCTCGTAGACGCCGCCCTCGACCCGGGTCTTCAACATGGAGACGTGGTAGTCGAAGAGCCGGCCCTCGTCCGTCAGGGTCTTCTGGAAATGGCCTTGGGCGATGTTGAGCTCCTGGAGATGCTCGAGGTTGATGGCCGTCAGGACGAAATAGCCGGAGCAGTGCTGGTCGACGAAGATGACGGGAAAGGCGCCATAATACCAGACTTCCCGGCAGTATCCGGAGGCGTCCATGGGATAGGTCAAGCGCTCGTGCGGGGGGCCGAACAGGATGAAGATCCGGCCCCTGTCGGTCTTCCAACCCGGCCGCCCCTCGCCGAGGAACATGGCCTCGGCCTTGGCCACGCGGTCCTCGTATTCGAGCCTGAACTCGTTGCGCGCGGTGTCCCGGTCGGGATCGCGCCTTCTCCAGAATTCCTCGATGAAATCGTCCCTGTCGCTTTCCGGGAGCTCGAGGAAGATCTTGCGCTCCGCCTTGGTGATGATGTAGTCGACCTTGGCCAGGAAATCGGCGTGTTCGGGGCCGAGGCGCCTGACGGCCCGATAGCTCTGGCAGCCCGCGAGCGCGGCCAGGCCGGCCGCGAGGAGCCAAGCGGTGATCATGGGAAGGGCCGCCCGCGG
Source organism: Candidatus Aminicenantota bacterium (assembly GCA_011048485.1). Classification (GTDB taxonomy): domain Bacteria; phylum Acidobacteriota; class Aminicenantia; order Aminicenantales; family Saccharicenantaceae; genus RBG-16-66-30. Next base: position 2,555 of record DSDX01000007.1, read on the forward strand.
CGATGCTCGTCCAACCGTGTTAGTCGTCATGGGGATCGTTTTCCTCTCGCCTTCTAGGGTAGTCCCCGGGGAGGGAATAATCAAGGCGACAGGGGGTCGGGAGAGATGGTGCGGAAGGAGGGACTCGAACCCTCACAGCCTTTCGGCCATAAACTCCTGAGGCTTACGCGTCTGCCAATTCCGCCACTTCCGCACTCAGGGAGCCCTATTATAGCGTTTTTTCCGCCCATCGCAAGCCCCCCTGAGCGCCCAAGCGTCGAATGAGCGACCCGAGCCCGGCCCTTCAACTTGACAAAAAGGGGACCCGCGCCTATTGTGGAGGTGTTGATGATCCCCCGCATCGAGCGTTTCACGCGTCGATTCCGCCTTGTCTTAACATCACCCAAGGAGGCTGCATGAAATTCCAGGACCGTTCCCAGATCGAGGCGCTGGCCAAGTTCAAGAGCCAGGGCGATCTCGTGACCTCCCTGTATCTGACCACCGACAAGGGCCGCCTGAGCCGGAAGGAGATCCAGCTGGCGTTCAAGAACCTCATCAATGACGCCAGGGCCCGGGCCTGCGCCCTGTCGGCCTCAAAGGACAGGATCGAAAACCTGACGCGGGACCTGGACCGCATCGCCTCATTCGGCAACCAGAAGCTGGGAACATGGAATGCCGAAGGCTTGGCCCTCTTCGCGGCCAGCCGCAAAGGCTTCTGGGAAGCCCTGGAGCTGCCCCACGGGCCGCGCGACCGGGTCGTCTTCGACGCCAACTTCTACGTCCGCCCCCTGGCGTCCATCCTGGATAAGTACAGTCATATCTGCGTCCTCCTCATCAGCCGGCGCGAGGCCGTCTGGTACGACGTGACCCTGGGGGAGATCAAGCTCCTCGACAAGATCCAGAGCGACGTCCCGAGCCGGGTCCGGGAGGGGGGCTTCGAGGGGACCAAGCAGAAAAAGATCGAGCGGCACATCGACGCCCATCTCCAGGACCACTACAAGAAAGCGGCCCGGAAGACTTTCGCGCTCAGCAAGAGAGGAGCCTTCGACTGGCTCTTCATCGGCGCCGAGGAGAACCACAGCGGCGACCTCGAGTCGCACCTCCACAGTTATCTCGCGGACAAGATCAAGGCCCGGCTCCACGCCCGCGCGAGCGATCCGCCGGCCAAGGTCCTCGAGGAAGTCCTGGCGGTCGAGGCCAAGCTCAAGAAGGCCGAGGAGGAGGAGATCGTCCAGAAGCTCATCGCCGAGCTCGAACGCGGCGGCCTGGCGACCTCGGGCCTGCGCGACACGATCCACCGCCTGAACCAGTTCGAGGTCCAGACCCTCGTCGTCAGGCACAATTTCTCGCGGTCCGGCCGCATCTGCCCCAACCACAGATTCCTCTATCTCGACGACCTCAAGTGCCCCGTCGACGACAAGAAGACGGAGATCGTCAAGGATATCATCGACGAGGCCATCGAAACGGTTCTCAAACGCGGCGGGACGGTCAAGCAGATCGAGCCGCCCACAAGACTCGATCGCTACGGCGGGATCGGCGCCTTCCTCAAATACAAGGCCTAGCGGGGAGCGGAGTCCCCGGCGCGGACCGTCAGCAGCGCGACGGAGCGGCTCCGAACCAAGATCGCGCGCGGTCGGCTAGGCGGCCGCTGCTCTCTTTTCCTTGAACCGTATCTTATTGACCACGCTGTAGATAACTGGAATTACGAAAAGCGTCAACACGGTCGTCACGGTCAGCCCGAAGGCGATGGACACGCCCATGGGGGCCCGGAACTCGGACCCCGAGGACCGCGACAGGGCCATGGGCAGGGTGCCCAAAATGGTCGTCAGGGCGGTCAGCAGGACGGCTCTCAGGCGCGTCGTGGCCCCCTGCAGGATGGCCTCCCGCTTGTCGACGCCGCGTTTGATGAGCTGGTTGATGTAGTCGATCATGACGATGCCGTTGTTGACGGCGATGCCGGCCAGCATGATGACGCCGATCAGGACGGCCATGCTGAGCGTCCGCCCCGTGACGAGCAGCCCGACGATGACGCCGATGATCCCCAGCGGGACGGTGAACATGATGATGAAGGGGTGGGTAAAGTGCTCGAACTGGGAGGCCATGATCATGTAGACGAGCAGGATGGCCAGGGCGAAGGCCGCGGCCAGGATGACGAACGCTTCTTGCATGTCCTCGTAAGAACCGCCGTATTCGAGGAAGTAGCCCGGCGGCAGGCCCCTCTCGAAGCCGCCCAGCCGGGCCTTGATCTCCCGGACCACGCCGCCGAGGTCACGGCCCACGATGTTGGCCGTGACCGAGACCTGGCGGGCCTGGTTCTCGCGGTTGATCGTGATCGGCCCCTCGTCGGTCGTGATGTCGGCGACCTGCTCGAGGTAGATCGTCTGGCCCGTGGCCGTGCGGATGGGGATGCTCCGGACCTCGTCCATCGTATCGCGATATTCCTTTTGGAACCGGATCCGGACATCGATCTCGTCGCTCGCCTCGCGGTAGCGCGTGGCCACCCGGCCCAGCGTCGCCGTCTGGACGGTGTTGGAGACCTGGTAGACGGACAGTCCCAGCCGGGAGGCCCGTTCGCGGTCGATGTGGATCTGGACCTCGGGCTTGCCCGCGGCCATGGTGTGGGTGATGTCGCGGAGCCCCTCGACGTCGGAGATCATCTTGACAACCTGGTCGGCCTGGCTCTTGAGAACGGCCAGGTCCGATCCGAAGAGGTTGATCGCGACCGGGGCCGAGGAGCCGCCCAGCATCATCTGGCTCATGTCGATGGCCTCGAACTTGACGCCGCTGAGGTTGGGCAGCCGGCGGCGGATCCGCTCCAGGATCTCCTTGTCGGAGGCCTCCCGCTTGTCGGCCTTGGCCAGGCCGACCCAGAGAATGGCCTCATGGGTCCCGGCGTTCGACATGCTCGACGCGGCGTCCCCGGCGTCCTGCTCGACCGAGGAGCCGATCTGGGACGAGACGACGCGGATCTCAGGTATGTCGGCCATGACGTTCTCGGCCAGCTTCACGACCCGGTCGGTCTCCTCGAGGGCGGTCCCGACCGGCATGCGGACCTTGAGCAGGATCATGTCCATGTCCTGGGTCGGCAGGAACTCCGTCCCCAGGAAGGGGACGATGGCCAGCGCGGCGGCCAGGGCGAGGAGCGCCCCGCCGAGGACCCAGCGGCGGTGGTGGAGGGCCTTGTCGAGCCATTTCCTGTAGAGGGCCTTGGCCTTGGCGAACTGCCGCTCGTCGGGGGCCTTGGCGATGGACCGGAGGCTCTTCTTCGTGCGGAAGACCAGGGACGTCGACAGGGGGACGACGGTCAGGGCCACGAAGAGCGAGGCCAGGAGCGAGAACGCGATCGACAGGCCCAAGGCCTGGGTCATCTTGCCGGTGATGCCCGAGGCGAAGATCATGGGGAAGAAGACGGCGATCGTCGTCAGGGTCGAGGCGGTGATGGCCATGCCCACCTCGCCCGCTCCGGCGATCGAGGCCTCGTCGGCCCCCTCGCCCTCTTCGAGATGCCGGTAGACGTTCTCGATGACGACGATGGCGTTGTCGACGAGCATGCCGATGCCCAGGGCCAGGCCGCCGAGGGTCAAGAGGTTCAGCGTGTAGCCGGCGGCGTAGAGGGCGATGAAGGTGGCGATGACGGACAGCGGGACGGCCAGGGCGATGACCAGCGTCGGCCGCCAGTTGCGGAGGAAGAGAAAGATCATGAGGATGGCCAGGACCCCGCCCACCCAGGCGTTGCCGACCGTGTTCGAGGTCACCTGCTCGATCATGTCGCCCTGGTCCATGGCCACGTGGAAGACCGGGTTGCCGGGGATCGTGCCCTCGAGCTCCGCGAGCGTCCTCTTGACGGCCGCGCTGGCCTGCTGGGTGTTGGCCCCCGAGCGCTTGCTGATCATGAGGTAGACGCCGTTCTGGTTCTGGATCCGCGAGACGTAGCGCATCTCTTTGATCGTGTCCTTGACCTCGGCGATGTCCGAGACGTAGACGGGCTCGCCGGCCGCGGTCATGCCGATGATGGTCTGTCGGATGTCGTCGAGCTCGGTGAACTCGCCCATGGTCCGGACGAGGACCTCGGTGTAACGCTCGACGATGTTGCCGGCCGGGAGGTTGAGATTCTCGGCCCCGAGGGCCATCATGACCTGGTCCAGGGTCAGGCCGCGGCTCTCGAGGGCGGCCCGGTCGACGTCGACCAGGATCTCCCGCTCGTCCATGGCAAACACCCGGGCCGAAGCCACGCCGTCGATCCGCTCGAGGCGCGGCGCGACCTCGTCCTCGAGGACGGTCCGGAGCTCCATGGCCGGCAGGTCGCTGGTGACGCCGAAAAAGATGACGGGGAACTGGCTGAAGCTGAACTTCACGACCAGGGGATTGGCGGCGGCCTCGGGCAAATATTGCTCGTAGAGGGCGATCTGGTCCCGGACGTCCTGGGCGGCGAAATCGAGGTTGGTCCCCCATTCGAACTCGATGGTGATGGCCGAGACGCCCTCGGACGTGATCGAGGTGACCTTCTTGACCCGGTTGACCGAGCTGACGACCTGTTCGAGGGGGCGGGTCAGGACGTTCTCGATGTCCTCGGAGGCGGCCCCGGAATAGGTCGTGATGACCGAGACGGTGGGGAACTCGAGGTCGGGGAAGAAGTCGAGGCCCAGGCGGGTGAACGAGATGGCGCCCAGGACGACCAGGATGGCCGCCATCATGGACGCCGTGACCTTGCGCTTGACGGAGAATTCGGGGAGCTTCATCTCTTCACCTCTTCCAGGACCTGGACGGGGGCCCCGTCCTCGAGGCCGAAATTGCCCTCGACGATGACCCTGTCCCCTTCGGCCAGGCCGTCGAGGACCTCGATCATGGTCGAGTTCTGGATGCCCAGGGCGACCGTTCTCTTGACCGCCTTGGCCCCGTCGGCGACGAAGACGTAGGCGTTCTCGAGGATGGCCGACTGCGGCACGACCAAGGCGTTCTCATGGGATTGGACTTCGAGGACGAGGTTGCCGAACGTGCCCGGCCTCAGCAGGGCGTCGGGGTTGTCGACGACGGCTTCGACGCCGAACTTCTTGCTCAGCGGATCGGCGGTCAAGTTGACGACCCGGACGGTGCCGCGGAACTCGCGGCCGGGCAGCGACGGGACCCTGAGAAGGGCCGCTTGGCCCTTGCGGACGCGGCCGATGTCCTCGGAGGAGACCGCCGCGGTGATCTTGATCCTGGAGTAGTCCATGAGCGTCAGGA
>DSDX01000137.1 GCA_011048485.1 Candidatus Aminicenantota bacterium
ACACGTACATCGCCACGATGGCCTACGCCATGCAGGCCGCGGCCGAGAGCGGCATCGGGTTCATCGTCCTCGACAGGCCCGTGCCCATCAACGGCGTGGACATGGAAGGGGCCGTCCTCGAGTACCCCGAGTTCAGCTCGTTCGTGGGATTGTTCCCGATCCCGCTGAGGTTCGGCATGACGGTGGGCGAGCTGGCCCGGATGTTCAACGACAAGTTCCTGGCCCGGGCGGTCGACCTCACGGTCATCCCCGCCGAAGGGTGGGACAGGACGATGTGGTTCGACGAGACCGGGCTCCCCTGGGTCGTCCCGTCCCCGAACATGCCGACCCTCGACACGGCGACGGTCTATCCCGGCCTGGTGGCCATCGAGGGGACGAACATGTCCGAGGGACGCGGCACGACCCGGCCCTTCGAGCTCTTCGGCGCGCCCTGGATCGACGGCTACGAGCTGGCCGCGCGGCTGAACGCCCTGGCCCTGCCCGGCGTCCGTTTCCGGGAGGCCTGGTTCTCGCCCTGGTTCTCCAAGTACCAGGGCGAGCGCTGCGGCGGCTGCCAGGCCCACGTGACCGACCGGTCGGCCTTCCGCTCCGTCGCGACCGTCCTCCACATCATCAGGACGGTCCGGGAGATGTATCCCGACGCGTTCGTCTTCCACGCCGACTACTTCGACAAGGTCATGGGCACGTCGTCGGTCCGGGAGGCCCTCGAGTCCGGCGCCGACGTGACCACTATCCTGGGCCGTGTCCAACCCGGCCTCGACGCCTTCGCCTCCCTGCGCCGGGCCTACTTGCTCTACTAGGGGCGAGGGTCTGAGATCAAGACATTTCCGTCTCTCTCCGACATGTGATCCTGGGACATGGGGCTTGGCCGCGGAGAATTCGAATCGCTTAGGTTTCGCCCGGTCTTTTGCTAGAATAAGTGCCTTCCCGTCCGAGGGACGAGCACCCTTGTAAGGAGATTGTCGATATGGCGATGACGACCCCCCGTTTCGCTCTGGCCAATCCTCTCTCGGCCCTGCTCGACAAACCCGCGTCCGAGTTCACCCGGGCCGACCTCCTCAAGGTCATCGTTTCGGAGAGGATCGAGCGTGTCACCTTCCACTATCTGGCGATCGACGGCAAGCTCAAGGAGCTGACGATCCCCGTGACCGACCTCTATCATGTCGATTCCATTCTGGCCGAAGGCGAGCGCGCGGACGGGTCGTCGCTCTTCAAGGGCATGGTCGACATGGGGCTCTCGGACCTCTATCTCGTCCCGGTCTATCGCTCGGCCTTCTTCAACCCGTTCGACGAGGGCAGCCTCGATCTCGTCTGCCGCTATCTGGACCAGGAGGGCGCTCCCGCCTCCTTCACCTACGACGGCATCCTGGCCCGGGCCGCGTCCCGGTTCCGACAGGCCTCCGGCCTCGAGCTCAAGGCCATGGGCGAGCTGGAGTTCTTCCTCCTCACGGCACCGCCCGACCGGTCCTACCCGATCGAGGGGGGCCGCGGCTACCACGGCTCCGCCCCGTTCAGCAAGAGCGGCCCGATCCTCCACGAGATGGTCCGCCACATCGCCCGCGTGACCGGCGCGGTCAAGTACGCCCATTGCGAGAACGGCGTCATCGACGCCGTCAAGAGCGACAGGCCCGAGATCGCCGGACGCCTGGCCGAGCAGCTGGAGGTCGAGTTCGCGACCCGGCCCATCGAAGAGGCGGCCGACGACCTCGTTCTCGGCCGCTGGATCATCCGCAACACCGCCTTCCGCCACGGCGCCATCGCCACCTTCACGCCCAAGCTCGAGGAGGGCGTCGCTGGCAGCGGCTTCCACTTCCATCTCGAGCTGGCGAAGGGCGAACGGAACGTCATGCGCGGCCCCGACGGCGCGCTCTCGATCGAGGCCCGCAAGCTCATCGGCGGCCTGTGCCACCACGCCGATTCGCTGACCGGCTTCGGCAATACGGTCTCCTCGGCCTACCTCCGTCTCGTGCCCCACCAGGAGGCCCCGACCCGGATCTGCTGGAGCGATCTCAACCGCAGCGCCCTCATCCGGGTCCCGCTCGGCTGGACGGGCGCGGCCGGCCTGGCCCGCCGCGTCAATCCCGCCGAGAAGACCCAATTCGTCGACGAACGGGGCGGCCGCCAGACGGTCGAGATCCGCAGCCCCGACGGCAGCGCCATGGTCCACTTGACCCTGGCCGGCATCGCCATGGCCGCCGACTGGGCCTTCAGCCGCGACGAGTCCCTGTTCCGGGACGCCCGTCCGCTCGATTTGGCCGAAAAGCTTTACGTCCAAGGCAACATCTTCGCCGACAAGGAGCTCCTCGGCCGCCTGCCCGAGCTGCCGGCGAGCTGCGTCGAGTCGAGCCGGGTCCTGCTCGCGAAACGGGACCTCTACGAGCGCGGCGGCGTCTTCCCGCCGAGCGTCATCGACTACGTCGCCCGGATGCTTCAGGCCGAGGACGACGAGTTCATGAACAAGCGGCTGATCGGCCTCTCGGCCCACGACCGGCTCCACGAGATCCGCAAGATCATGCACAAGGACCTGCACAAGAACTGAGATGACTCGGGGCAGCATGACCTCGCGCGAGCGCTGGCTGGCCCTCTTCCGCCGCCAGAGGCCCGACCGGGTCCCGACCGACTACTGGGCTACGCCCGAATTCACCCGCCAGCTCATGCGCCACCTCGGCTGCCGCACCCGGCGCCAAATGCTGGACAGGCTCGGGGTTGACTACGAGGTCCGGCTTCTGCCCCGCTACGCCGGCCCGCGCCTGCCCCGGATGTCGGACGAGTTCGGCCGGCGCTTCCGCACCGTCGTCCACGGATCAGGCGCCTACCGCGAGTGCGTCCATTTCCCCCTGGCCGGATTCAAATCCGTCGCCGGGATCGAGAAGAGCTACGTCTGGCCGACGGCCGACTGGTGGGACTTCAGCGTCATTCCCGGCCAGGTCCGGACGAACGAGACGCATCCCATCCGCGGCGGCGGCTCCGAGCCCTTTCTCATCTATAAGGAGCTCCGGGGCATGGAACAGGCTTTCGTCGATCTCGTCGAGAACCCCGAGATCGTTCATTATTGCCTGGGCAAGCTCTTCGACCTGGCCTATGACAGCGCGCTCCGGATCTACGAGGCCGTCCCCGGCCGGGTCGACATCTCCTACGTCGCCGAGGACATGGGCGGGCAGACTGACCTGATGATCTCGGTCAAGCACATCCGGGAATTCCTGCTGCCCGGGATGAAGAGGATGATCGATCTCGCCCATCAGGCCGGGGCCTACGTCTTCCATCACAACGACGGCAGCTGCTGGCGCATCGTCCCCGATATGATCGACCTCGGGATCGACCTCCTCAATCCTCTCCAGTGGCGCTGTCCCGGCATGGCAAGGGAGCGCCTCAAAAGGGATTTCGGCTCCCGCGTCGTCCTTCACGGCGGCATGGACAACCAGTTCACCTTGCCCTTCGGAACGGTCGAGGAGGTCCGGCGCGAGGTCGAGGACAACCTGCGCATCCTGGGAGAGAACGGCGGCTACATCCTGGCCCCGTGCCACAACATCCAGGCCCTCACGCCCGTCGAGAACGTCCTGGCCATGTACGACGCCGCGCGGGAGCTGGGCCGGGCCTCGGGTTGAGGGCTTGGGAGGACCTGCCGGGCCGGCGCCGGGATGATCTTCGCGTGGGCGTTTCGCCGGAGGACGATCGCCCAGCTCGCATGACTCATCGTTGAGCCCCTTTCCGCCCCGGCGCGGGCACTGATCTGGCCGTCAGGCCTCGCCGGGCCTTAAAGTCCGGGACCAATCGCCTCCAGAGATCGTTGAAACGGGCCTGGCGCTCCTCATACAGGCTCGCGCTCTTGGCGTCTGGCTCGGCGGCCAGCCTGCCCTTTCCCACCCACTGCTCGGCGAGGGCGGCGATGTCGCACCTCTCGCCCCGGGCCAGCCGCCAGTTCCAGACGGCCTGGAGGGCCGCCCCGTAGGCCGCGGCCTCCGGCTCCTTCAGGGTCAGGACCGGTGTCCCGAAGACGTCGGCCGCGACTTGGAGCCAGACCCGGCTCCGGGCCCCGCCCCCGGTCGCCCTGATCTCCGCCGGCGCCGATCCCAGGGCCCTCATCCGCGAGACGCCGTAGCCCAGGTTGAGGACCGTGCCCTCCATGACGGCCCTGATGATGTGGGCGGCGTCGAAGGTCCGCCGGTCGAGACCGAAGAAGACCGCGCTCGCGGAGGGGAGGGCCGGTACGCGCTCGCCGTCGACGAAGGGCAGGAACAGAAGACCCTCGGCGCCGGCCGGAACGCGCCGGGCCAGCCGTTCGAGCCGGGCGTTGTCGAGGCCGAAGAGCGATTTGACGATCTCGGTCGTGTTTGTCACGTTCATGGTGCAGAGGAGCGGAAGCCAGCCGCCCGTGCTGTCGCAGAAGGCCGCGATCTCGCCCCCGGGGTCGACGAACGGGCGGTCGGAGTAGGCGCAGACGGTGCCCGAGGTCCCCAGGCTGAGCGTGCACACGCCCGGCGAGACGTTCCCGCTCCCGATGGCCCCCATCATGTTGTCGCCGCCCCCGCTGGCGACGAGGACGCGGCCGAAGCCGAACCGGTCCGCCACGTCTTTCCTCACGAAACCGACCGGCTCGCGGGGGTGCGCGAGGGCGGGGAGCCTCCCGCCGAGGTCCGGATCGACGGCGGCCACGGCGGCCTCGTGCCAGCGGCGCCTGCGGATGTCCATAAGCCCGGTGCCCGAAGCGTCGCCGTATTCCATGTGGGCCCGGCCCGTCAGCCAGTGGTTCAGAAAATTGTGGGGGAGGAGGACGGTCGCCAGCCGGGCGAAGTTGCGCGGCTCGCGCCGCTTCAGCCAGAGGATCTTCGAGGCGGTAAAGCCCACGGCCGGGGCGATCCCGAGGCGCGAGACGGCTTTTCTCCTGCCGCCGAGCGCGGCGACAAGCTCCTCGGTCTCGGCGATCGTCGAGGTGTCGTTCCAGAGTTTGGCCGGCCGGACGACCCGTCCCCGGCGGTCGAGGGGGACGAAGCCGTGCTGCTGTCCCGAGACGCCGATCGCCGCCACCTTGGCGGCGTCGATACGGGCTTGTTTCAGGGCGGCCGCCACGGCCGCCTCCGCGGCCGCGACCCAAACGGCCGGGTCCTGTTCGCTCGCGCCCGGGCCGAGCCCCCCGATCATGGCGTGGGGCGCCCGGCCGCGTCCGAGGACCCGGCCGGAGGCGGCGTCGGCGACCAACGCCTTCGTCGCTTGGGTCCCCGAATCGATGCCGATGGCGTAAGCAGGCATGTTCGACCTCTCCGGCCCCGATTCTAGGGGAGCCCCGGCGGGGGTGTCAAGAACGGGCCGCCGGCTTGACTTTCCGCACTTCCTCCGTCTTAATAGACTAAATCCATGAGGTCAAGGATATCATGCGCCCATTCGCCATAAAGATCTCGATCATCGGCCTGGTCGGCCTGCTGGTCCTGGCCGTTCCCGCCGCCCAGGACACGGAAGCCGATCTCCCCCGGGCGACCGGGCTCATCCCGCTCGACGCGGAGGAGATCGCTTGGATCGTCTCGAACTGGCCCCGGATCACCCGGGTCGGGCTCAACCGCCTGGGCTACGAGCGCGTCAACGAGGTCCGGGCCCGGAAGGGCCGGCCGGGCCTCGATCCCGCGGTCGTCGAGCCGGTCGGCGGCGAAGTCAGGAGCTTCCTGGACGTCCCCGGCGCGGCCGTCCTGTCCGCGTCGGCCAACGATCTCCTAGCGGCCGACATGCCGATCAGCGTCGACAACAGCCAGCTCAGGTATTTCCCGCCCATCCGGAGCCAGGGCATGGTTGGCTCCTGCGTCAGCTTCGCCTCCGCCTACTACCAGCTCTCGTACATGACGGCCTTCCAGCGCAACCTCGACATCCGGGACCCGTCCGACAATACCAACAAGTACTCGCCGAAATGGTCCTACAACATGGTCAACGGCGGTACCGACGACGGGTCGGGCTTCGGCGCGAACTACTCGCTTCTCGAGAAGCACGGTGCCGCGACCTGGGCCGAGTTCCCCTACAATTCGGACTACAAGGCCTGGTGCCTGGACCCCGCGGCCTGGAGGAACGCCCTGAACGTCCGTCCGAAGGTCACCCAGTACGTCTACGACGTGGACACGGACCTCGGGCTCGCGCTGGTCAAGGAGCTCCTGACCGACGGCTACGTCGTCGTCTTCGGGACCTATATCTCGTCCTGGGTCTTCACGACGGTCCAGGACGATCCCTCGACCTCGGACGACGACGCCGCGGCCGGCAAGGCCGTCGCCTACTGGCTCAACGGGAACGAGGGCGGCCACGCCATGACCATCGTAGGCTACAACGACGCCGTCTGGACGGACATCAATTCCAACGGGGTCGTCGATACAGGCGAAAAGGGCGCCCTCCGCATCGCCAACTCGTGGGGCACGAGCTGGCGCGAGGCCGGGTTCACCTGGCTGGCCTACGACGCTCTCCGCCATACCTCGGACGTTCCCGGGGGCCCGTCGAGCGGGCGGGTGGCCGCTTTCCAGAGTGACATGGTCTTCGTCCTGACCGCCAGGGACGGCTACTCGCCCCTGCTGATCGGCGAGTTCACGATCGAGCACGTCAAGCGGAACCAGCTCCGCCTCTCGCTCGGGACTTCGGGCACCACGGCGACGACGCCGTCGACGACCTGGACGCCGACGGCCCTCACGAACGACGGGGGGGCCTACGCGTTCGACGGGACGACGACATCCGTCCCGGCGACCTTCGTCCTGGACTTCTCCGATATCCTGGTCGCCGGCGCCGGACCGCAGCGCTATTACCTGGGCCTCTACGACAACACCCTCAGCGACCCTGTGACCCTGAGCGCCTTCAAGATCGTCGATCTGACGACCGATCCGGACACCGAGGTCGTCTCCGCCATGGTCCCCCAGACCATCGATTCCCAGCAAGGCTACGCCTATGTCGATTACGCCTATCCCGGGCCGGCCTACAACGATCCGCCGCAGCTCAGCTCGGCCCAGGTCAGCCCCATGACCGGCCGGGCGGGGGACACCTACACGTTCAACGTCCGGTACGTCGACGCGGACGGGGACGCTCCGGCGGTGAAGAACGTCGTCATCGACGATGTCGCCCACGAGATGTCCCTGCTCTCGGGACAGCCGCCCGCCAACGGTTGGTACACCCACACGACGATGCTCCCCATCGGCGAACACGACTTCTACTGCCAGTTCGCGGACGGAGGGGGTGAATCGGCCCGGGCCCCTCTCGCCGGGAAGATCGACCATCCCACGGTCTACGGCCACATTATGACCTCGCTCTCGCCGGCCAGCGCCGCGACGGGCGGTGCGGGCTTCACCCTGACCGTCTACGGCTCCCTGTTCGATCCCGGGTCCGTCGTGACCTGGGACGGGACCGACCGCCCGACGGCCTATCTTTCGGAGGCGCGGCTCGAGGCCGAGCTCGACGGGGCCGACCTGGCCCTGGGCAAGACCGTTCCGGTCGTCGTCAGGGACTCCCTGGGGCAGCTGAGCAACGTCCTCGAGTTCTCGGTCGAGAATCCCCAGCCCTCCCTGACCTCGGTCAGCCCGACCGGAGCGACCGGAGGAGGCTCGGGCCTCACGCTGACGCTGACCGGATCGAATTTCGTGTCCAATACCTTCGTCAGGTGGAACGGCATCGACCTTGCGACCACCTCGATCAGCTCCACTGAGGTCCAAGCCCCGCTCTCGGCCCAGAACCTCTCGACAGG
>DSDX01000369.1 GCA_011048485.1 Candidatus Aminicenantota bacterium
CATCATGACCATCACCCCCCACATCATCCGGGAGATCGAGATCACCGACGATGACGCCCAGGCCCTCTGGGTCGATCCCGACAGCCTCTCCGGCGTGACCGGAGGGGGCGCCGCCGGCGGCGCGGCCGCGGTCCGTCGCGACACCGAGACCCTGGGCGAACCGGCCATGCCCGAACCGGAGGACACGGGCGCCAGCGGCGTCTACATCTCGCCGGCCAGCTTCGAGGTCCCCCGCAACCGGGAGTTCCGGATGAACATCGATCTCTCGAGCGAGGAGGAGATCGGCAACGTCTCCCTCGTCCTGACCTTCGATCCTCGCGTTCTCGAGCTCAAGGACGTTCTGGAAGGGGGCGGGCTGAGGCAGCTCGGCGAGAACGTGCCCTTCCTCGAGAGCATCAGCGGCGGGACGTGCACCATCGGATTCTCCGCCCCGCCCGGCGGCCGCGGCTTCCGGGGCCGGGGCACCCTGGCCGTGCTCGTCTTCAGCGCGATCGGACCGGGCCAGACCTCCCTGGCCTTCACCAGCGCGACGGCCGGCAGCCCGATGGGCCGGGCCGTCGTCCTCGAGACGGGCGAGGCGAGCGTCAATGTCCGCTAGGGCCGCATGGTCCTCGTCCTGACCGGGCCCCTTCACGGCGGCAAGACGACCTTCCTCGAGCGGCGCCTGCCCGCCTGGGCTGAGCGCGGCCTAGTTTGCCGGGGCTTCCTCAGCCCGGCCGTGACGGACCGGACGGGCCTGAGGGGCTACGACCTCGTGGAGATCGGATCGGGACGCCGCCGGCCCTACCTCCGGCGGGAAGGGGAGGCCGGGGCGGAGTCGGTCGGGCCCTACGTCTTCGTCCCCTCGACGCTCGACCGGGCCCGCTCGATCATCCGGGCCGCCGATCCCTCCGCCGTTCTCGTCGTCGACGAGGTCGGGCCGCTCGAGGTCCAAGGCGGCGGGCTCTGGCCGGACCTCCGGTCCGCCCTCGACCGGCCCGGCCTGACCGCTCTCCTGGTCGCCCGGGAGGGGATCATCCCGGACCTCGCCGCCGCCCTGTCTCCCCGCGAGCCCGTCGTCTTCGATCTCCGCGACGAGAAGCTCATCGAACGTCTCGACACTGAGCTCTTCACCGGACCCGGGCCCCATGACGATCGAGGTTAGGTTCTTCGCCGCCTTCCGCGACCTCTTCGGCGGCCGGTCGCGCGATCTCGCCGTCGGCGAGGGGGCCACCGTCGGCGACGCCCTGGCCGTCCTCTGTGACACGGCCGCGCGCCGCCGGGAGCTCTTCGCCGGCGCCGGGCTCAGGGCCCACGTCGTCGTCATGCTCAACGGAGCGCCGGTCGGCGCGCTCCGGGGCTTGGCCACCCCGCTGGCCCCGGGTGACACCCTGGCCGTCTTCCCGCTTCTCGGCGGAGGGTGAGCCTCGGGATCCCGAGAGCCGTTCCTTGCGGGGCGATTCTGGTTCTGATATCTTAGCGGCGAACATGCCCGATTTCCCGATCCCCGGGTACCATGGCCGCGTCCTCGTCGCCGACCTCAGCCTCGGGGAGATCCGGCCCGTGCCCCTCGATCCCGGCACGGCCCTGAGCTACCTCGGCGGCAGGGGCCTGGCGACGCGGCTTCTCTGCGACACGATCGACCCGGCCTGCGAGCCGCTCGGCCCGGACAACGCCTTCGTCATCGCCTCCTCGCCGCTCGTCGGCTCCACGGCCCCGACGGCCGGACGGGGCCACATGGTCTTCAAGTCTCCGCTGACCGGAGTCATCGGGACGTCCAATTCGGGGGGCACGTGGGGGGCGGCGTTCAAGTCGGCCGGCTACGACGCCTTGATCGTCAAAGGCGCCGCGGCCGAGCCCGTCATGATCGACCTCGCCCCCGGCCGGGCCGAGATCCTCCCCGCCGGCCATGTCTGGGGCAAAACGACCCACGAGACGAACGACGTCCTCGCCGCGGACGCCGGGCCCGGCCGGCCCGCCCGGATCCTCTGCATCGGGCCGGCGGGGGAGAACCTCGTCCGCTTCGCCGCTGTCGCCAACGACCGCAACCGCGTCTACGGCCGCTGCGGGCCCGGCGCCGTCTGGGGCAGCAAGAGGCTCAAGGCCATCCGGGTTCGGGGCCGGGAGAAGATCGCCGCCGCCGATCCCGAGAAGTACAAGTCGGGCCAGGAGCAGGCCATTTATCTCCTGAAGCAGGCCCCCGTGACCAAGCGCCTCATGCGCGACCTGGGCACGGCCGGGCTCGTCGAGCTCATCAACCTCATCGCCATGCTCCCCCACAAGAACTTCCAGGACTGCCTCCACCGCGACGAGGACGTCGACCGCGTCTCCGGCGAGACCCTGGCCAAGACCCTGCTCGAGAAGGCCGGCTCGTGCTATCTCTGCCCGATCGGCTGCCAGCGGCACACCCGCGTCGCCGGGCGCGACGGCGGCGAGGAGCGCGGCGAGGGGCCGGAGTACGAGACCGTGGTCCTCACGGGCCCCCTCTGCGGCATCTACGACCTCGCCGCGATCACCCGGGCCAACTACAGGGCCAACGAGCTCGGCCTGGACACGATGAGCTACGGCGGGACGCTGGCCTGCGCCATGGAGCTCGCGGAGCGCGGCCTCATCGGCCCCGAGGAGACCAACGGGATCGATCTCGCCTTCGGCAGCGCCGAGGCCCTGGAGACCCTGGTCGGCCTGACCGCCCGGCGGGAAGGCCTGGGCGCGGCCCTGGCCGAAGGCGCCCACCGCTTGGCCGCCGGCCGCGGCCGGCCCGAGCTCGCCATGACCGTCAAGAAGCTCGAGATCCCGGCCTACGACCCGCGGGCCTCCTTCACCCAGGCGCTCGGCTACATGACCTCGCCGACGGGGGCCTGTCATCTCCGCGGCGGCTACGCCGTCTCTCTGGCCTTCTTCGGCGGGGCCAAGGAGATCCCCCGCTTCAGCCTGCTCCAGGCCCCGATCGCCATCCGGAACATGCAGAACATGGGCATCCTCCAGGACAGCCTCGGCATCTGCCGGTTCACCGGCTACGCCTTTTCCGCCGATCCCTGGGCCCGGATGGCCAGCGGCGTCACCGGGCGGGACCTGTCCGTGGCCAAGCTCGAGGAGATCGAGAACCGCGTCGCCACCCTGGAGCGATGTTTCAACCTGGGGGCCGGAGCGACGGCGGAGGACGACGCCCTGCCCGACCGCTTCGCCGACGTTCCCATCCTCGTCGAGGGCCGGGAGCGGCGAGTCACCCGGGAGGACCAGGAGCGCATGAAGCGGGACTATTACGCCGTCAGGGGCTGGGACGCCGCGGGCCGGCCGACGCCGGGGCTCCTCCGGGCCCTGAGGATCGAGGAGGCCCGGCGATGAGCGGACCCCGGTGGCGCGCGACGGACGGTCTTTTCCGCGAGTTCCAGGCCCTCGGCCGGGCCTCGCTCGTCCTCGACACGCAGGACAGCCACAGCGGCAACATGGCCCTGCGCCGGACGAACGAACGCGGCGAGGACGAGATTGTCATCACGGCCACGGGCTCGCAGAAGGGCGACCTCGAGCCGAGCCAGATCTGCTTCCTCTCGGCCACGGAAACGGACTATGGCTATTACAAGGCGTCCTCCGAGACCGACATCCACGCCCGCATCCTGGCCCTGCCGGGCGTCCGGGCCTCGATGCACGCCCACGTCAAGGACCTCATCCTGGCCACGCTCGACGACGCGCCCAAGCCGGGGAAGCCGCCCGACTTCGTCCCGGTCGATCCGCTGGCCCGCCATCACCTCGGCCCGGCCGTCCCGGTCGACTGGTTCGCCGTGCCGAGCGGCTCGACCGAGCTCACCCGCGTCATCCCCGAGCGCCTGGCCGACCATCCGCTGACTATCATCTTCGGCCACGGGGCCATGGCCAAGGGCCGGACGCTCCGCGAGGCCTTCTTCCGGCTCATGGTCGGCAACTACGCCGGAGCCGTGGTCCGGAACATGGAAAGGCTCCGGATCGACGTCGGCGCCGTCCGCGACGGGATCGCGGCCGGCCCCGGCCGCGCCTTCGCCGGGCCGCCCCCGGACTACGAGGTTGACGGCGACGAGCGCTCGGACTTCCGGGACGAGGAGGAGATCCTGCGGGAGTTCGTCAAGGCCGGCCATCGCGTCTTCGAGTCCCGGCTCTCGCCCTTCCACACGGGCTCGATGTCGATCCGGGGCGTCAGGTCCATGCTCTACGCGCCCAAGGCCTCGATGCCGCGCGACGTCGGCGGGCCGCTCCTGAGCGTCCCGCTCGCCCCCGATCCCTCCGACGATCCGGAAGCGGCGCTCCACAAGGCCATCTACGCCGGGAGCGACTTCCAGTCGGTCATGCACTGCCACGTCGCCGAGGCCGAGGCTTCGGCCCGCTTCGTCTATCCCGGCGAGACGGAGCCGGCCGACCGCATCATCCCCATCGACGCCGAAGGCTCGTTCCTCTACCTCGTCATCCCCGTCCTGCCTCCCGACACCGGGGCCGAGGAGCTCATCCGTAATCTCCATGAGTACAAGGTCGCCGTGGTCCGGGGCGGCGGGGTCTGGGCGGTCGGCGCCCAATCGCTCTCGGAGGTCCTCCACCATCCGTCCTCGGTCCGCGAGATCTGCCTGTACCGGATCGGCGCCTTCGAGCGCGGACTGGACCTTCGACGCATGGAGCCCGCCAAGGCCAAGCGCTGGTGAGGCGGCCCCCTCATCGCGTCCCCCCCTTTGAGGTGAAGACCACCCCCGCAAATTCACCCCCAAAGGGTATTGCCGTTCCCGGCCGCTCGGGTAGTCTGGAGGGGACATTGACCTAGGACCATATCGATGCGAGCGAGCCGCGATCCCTTCGACACCGTGAATCTCCCCGGGGGCTTCGGCCCCCGCAGGCTCCGGACCAAGATGCTGCTCCTCTTCGGCGCCTTGATGGCCGCCTACGTCGCCGCTTCTCATGTCTTCCGCGAGGGATTGACGGCCAAACTCGTCCCGAGCCTGCTTTTTGTGGCCTTCGGACTCGCCGCCGTCATCGCCCTCAGCCGCGGGCTCACGCGCCCGATCGTCCAGCTGACCCGGACCGCCGAGCGGCTGGCCGGGGGGGACCTTGCGCAGCGGGCCCGCGTCTCCGGCAGGGACGAGGTCGGCACGCTGGCCAGGACCTTCAACGGCATGCTCGACGGCTTGGAGAAGTCCTTCCGGGACCTGGAGGACCGCAACCGGTTCCTCGAGGACGAGGCCGCGAAGCGCGCCGTTCAGATGGACAAGGACGCGGCCGAACGCGGCCGCATCGAACGGGAGCTGCGGCTGGCCCGGATCGAGATCGACCAGCTCGTCGACAAGAGGACCGAGGAGCTGGCCCGGGCCAACGACGAGCTCCACGGCAAGGTCCTCGAGACCCGCCGTTCGGAGGATTACCTCCAGTCGACGCTCGACCGGCTGGAACGGGCGCTCGAGGGGACCTTCCGGGCCCTGTCCATGACCCTCGAGCTGAGGGACCCCTACATGGCCGGCCACCAGCAGCGCGTGTCCCGGCTGGCCGCGGCCATCGCCAAGGAGATGAACCTGCCCTGGGAGAAGATCGAGGGCATCCGCTTCGCCGGCATCATCCACGACATCGGCAAGATCGCCGCGCCGGTCGAGATCATGGCCAAGCCCGGCCGGCTGTCGCCGACGGAGTTCCTGCTGGTCAAGGACCATCCCCGGATCGGCTATGAGATGGTCAAGGACATCGCCTTCCCCTGGCCGGTGGCCCATATCATCCTCCAGCACCATGAGCGCCTGGACGGCTCCGGCTATCCCGAGGGACTGGTCGGCGACGCCATCCTGCCCGAAGCCCGGGTCCTGGCCGTGGCCGACGTCGTCGAGGCCCTGTGCTCGCTGCGACCGTACCGGCCGGCCCTGGGGATCGAAAAGGGCCTCGAGGAGGTCCGCAAGGGCCGGGGCCTCCGCTACGACACCCGGGCCGTCGACGCCTGCATCAGGCTCTTCCGGGAAAGCCGGTTCTCGTTCAGGGCCGGGACCGAAAGCCCCGTCCTCCAGTGAGCGGTCCCGCGGAGAGCGTCCCTTCCGGGTGGTCCCCGGCGCGTTGACTTGGGGGCCCGATTCCGCTAAAATTCCTGCACCCTGGCGGCGTAGCTCAGTTGGTCAGAGCATGCGGCTCATATCCGCAGCGTCGGGGGTTCAAATCCCTCCGCCGCCATTTCATCGGGCCCTCGCCCCCTTGACGAGAACGTGACCATGCCCGCCAAAACGGCCGCTCCCGACCCTCTTTTCGCCGCGTTCAAGAGGACCGTCTTGGGGGGGCGGATGGTCGTCCCCGGCGACCGGATCCTGGCGGCCCTGTCGGGGGGCCCGGATTCGGTCGCCCTGGTCGCACTTCTCCTGGGTCTCCGCGAGGAGATGCCGATCGAGGTCCGGCTGGCCCATTTCAATCACCGGCTCAGGGCCGAAGCCGGGGACGACGAGCGCTTCGTCCGCCGCCTGGCCCGCCGCTGGAAATTGCCCCTGACCGTAAGTTCGGCGGACGTCCGGTCGCGCGCGTCTCGCGGCCAGCTCAATCTCGAGGAGGCCGGGCGGGAGCTGCGTTACCGCTTCCTCCGCCGCGCGGCGGAGACCGCAGGCGCGACCAAGATCGCGACCGGCCACACGATGACCGACCAGGCCGAGACCGTGCTTATGCGCCTGATGAGAGGGACAGGCCTGGCCGGCCTGGGCGGGATCGCGCCCGTCATCCCCAGCCCGCCCTGCCCCGTCGTCAGGCCCCTCCTGGCCATTCCCGGCCCGGACCTCAGGGCCTGGCTCGCGGCCCGGGGCGTTCCTTTCCGCGAGGACGCTTCGAACCTCGACCGCCGCTACCTGCGCAACCGCATCCGGGCCGAGCTCCTCCCGGCCATGGCCCGCGACTACGAGCCCCGGATCGTCGCCCATTTGGCCAGGCTGGCCGATCTCGTCCGCGAGGACGAGGCGCTCCTCCGCGGCTTCGTCGGCGAGCTCGCCGACGAGCTCATCATCCGCGACGGGCGCGGCGTTTCCCTGGACCTGAGGGCCCTGTCCCCGGGCCCGCCGGCCTTGGCCCGGCGCGTGGCCCGGGAGTTCCTCCGCGAGATCGCGGGGGACCTCAGGGACATCTCCTTCGACGACGTGGGATCGCTCCTGGCGCTCGGCGAGGGCAAGGAGTTCGTCCTGCGCAAAGGCCTGGTCCTGGGGCGCGAATCGGGCCGGGTCGGCCTCCGAACGGGCCGGGCCCCCGCCGCTCCGTACGACGTCAGCTGGGACGGCCGAGGCCGGCTGGAGCTGGCCTCCGCCGGCTTCGTCCTGGAGGGCGCGTTGAGGAGATCGAAGACGCCGGAACCGGCTCGGACGGCCGATGACCGAGCCGGGGCCGAGTTCGACGCCGATACCCTCGTCTTCCCCCTGACCGTCAGGACCAGGCGACCGGGCGATCTCTTTCGCCCCCTGGGCGCCCCGGGCCGCAAGAAGCTCAAGGAGGCCCTCAGGGCCAAGGGCGTTCCGGTCTCCGAGCGCGACCGGCTCCCCGTCATCGTCTCGGAGGGCGAGGTCGTCTGGGCGCCCGGCCTCCCCGTCGCCGAGAGCCACAAGATCACGGCGGGAACGAAGAACGTCTTGTCGGTCCGGGTCGCGCGGGCCCCCTCCGGCCGTCCCCGGGCCCGAGG
>DSDX01000076.1 GCA_011048485.1 Candidatus Aminicenantota bacterium
CCGGAGCTTCGCCCTTGCCGCCGGGAACGGCGAAGGCCTTCCAGCCCTTGGCCAGCCGCTGGAGCTCGCGGTCGACCAGGAAGTGGACGGTCCCTTCCGGGTAGCTCCCGTCCTCGGCCGCCTGGCCGGCCTCGATCCCGGTCAGGATCTCGATGCCCTCGTCGATCGTCTTGACCGGGTAGACGCGGAACTTCCCCTCCTTGACCGCGGCCACGACGTCGGACCTGAGCATGAGGTTTTGGGCGTTCTGGTGGGGGACGAGGACCCCCTGGGTCCCGGTCAGGCCCTTGGCCTTGCAGACGTCGAAGAAGCCTTCGATCTTCTCGTTGACGCCCCCGATGGGCTGGATCTCGCCCTTCTGGTTGAGCGACCCGGTGACGGCCAGGTCCTGGCGCAGCGGCAGGCCCGAGAGGCTCGAGAGGATGGCGTAGACCTCGGTCGAGGAGGCGCTGTCGCCGTCGACCCCGCCGTAGGACTGCTCGAAGGCCAGGGATGCCGTCAGTGACAGCGGCTGCTTCGAGGCGTACTTGCCGCGCAGGTAGCCGCCCAGGATGAGGACGCCCTTGTTGTGGGTCGGCCCGCTCAGGTCGGCCTCGCGCTCGATGTTGATGACCCCGGCCCGGCCCATAGCCGTCCGGGCGGTGATGCGGGCCGGCTTGCCGAACATGAACTGGCCCATGTCGTAGACGGACAGGCCGTTGACCTGCCCGACGACGGCGCCGTCCGTGTCGATGAGGAGGGTCCCTTCCTCGATCATCTCCTGGATCTTGTCCTCGGCGAGGCTGACCCGCTCGAACCGCTCATGGACGGCCTTCTCGACGTCCTCCCGGCCGGCGGCCTTCTTCTTGGCCTTGCCGGCCCAGTAGCTCGATTCGCGGATGACGTCGGCGATGACGTGGAAGCGGGTCGAGAGCTTCCTCCGCCGGCCGGCGATGCGGGTCGAGTATTCGACGAGAGCGGCGATGCCGTCCCGGTCGAGGGGCAGCAGCCCGTCCTCGTCGCAGATCTTCCTGACGAACCGGACGTAATCGGCCAAGGGCTTCTCGCCCTTGTCCATCTGCGAGTCGAACTCGGCCTTGATCTTGAAGATCTTCTTGAAGTCCTCGTCCAGGAAATAGAGAAGGTTGTAGAGGGAGGCGTCGCCGATCATGACGACCTTGACGTCGGCCTTGATGGGTTCCGGTTTGAGGCGGGCGCCCGAGAACAGGTACATCTGGAGATAGTTCTGGATCTCGAAGATCTGGTTGCGCAGGGTCCGCTTCAGGACGGCCCAGACCCCCGGCTCGACGAGGGCGTCGAGGGCGTTGATGACGAGATAGCCCCCGTTGGCCTTCAGGAAGGAGCCGGCCTTGATCATGGTGAAGTCGGTCTGGCTGATGCCGACCCTGGTGATGGTCGACTCGATCGAGCCGAACAGGTTGACATAGTTCGGGTTCGTCTCCATGACCACGGGCGCGCCGCGCTGGTCCGAGTTGTCGACGAGCAGGTTGACGCGGTACTCGAGGAAGTCCTCGGCGGCCTGCTTGTCCTCTTTCTTCTGGCTCTTGAAGACATCGAGCGTCTTGACCAGGGCCTTCTCGACCTCGTCGAGATAGGCGGCGATCTTGGGGAAATCGAACCGTTCCCGGACGTTGGCGATGGCGTCCCTGATGACGGGCGTGATGGACTCCTCGTCCCAGTCCCGGAGCAGGGCCCGGGACTCCTCGTCGATCTCCTTGAGGCGCTCGAAGACGGCCTCGAGCTTGGAGGTCAGAGTCTCGTATTTCTCCCGGAGGGCGTCCAGCTTCTCCTTGGGGACCTTGCCCTCCTTGACCAGGCCCTCGACCTTGGCGAACGGCATCGGCTGCCCGTCGATCACGGGGATGAGATCGGGACGGCTGAACAGGCCCATCTGGACCTGGACGACCGAGAAGCCCTCCTGGGCCACTTCCTCTTCGAAGGCCTTGAGGAGCTCCCGTTGCTTCTTCTGTTGGGCCTCGACGATGGCGTCGCGCTTCTCGGAGTAATAGGGGCTCTTGAGGAGGTTGGGGATGTTCGTTTTCAGCAGATCGATCAGCTTGGCCATGGCCTCGCTGAAGGCCTTGCCGCGGCCGGCCGGGAGCATGATGAGCACGGGCTCATCCGGGTACTTGAAATTGTTGACATAGAGGATATCGTCGGGCGTCTTGCCGCCCTTCTCGAGCTGGTCGAGCAGCTGCTTGACCGTGGTCGTCCGGCCCGTGCCGACCATCCCGGTGATGAAGATGTTATAGCCGAGGCTCTTGATGTCCAGCCCGGTCTGGATGGCCCGCAGGGCCCTCTCCTGGCCGATGATCTCCTCGCAGGGACTGGCCTCGGCGCTCGAGGCCACGGGAATGTCCTCCGGGCGGCAGGTCCAGCGCAGCTCGTCGGCGGGAAGCTCGGGGAATCCCTTTTTGTGTCTCATCGATCGACTCCTCGGCCCAAACTATCACAATCGCGGGCCGGCCTCAAGACGGGCTCGGCCCGCTCCAGGGCCCGGGGCTACCTCCGCCCCGTTGTTGATGAATTGCGCCCCGACATCTGTTAGAATAAGGCCCCATGGATATTCGACCGGTGCGCACGGGGCGCGATATGCGCCGGTTCCTCCGCCTGCCCTGGAGGATCTATGCCGGCGATCCCAACTGGGTCCCGCCTCTTCTCTCCGAGGTCCGGGCCAAGCTGGATCCCCGGCGTCATCCCTTTTTCCAGCACGGCGAGGCCGCCTCCTTCCTGGCCGTCCGCGACGGGGAGGACGTCGGCCGCGTCACGGCCATCGTCGATCGGAACCACAACGCGGCCCACGGGGACCGGACCGGCTTCTTCGGCCTGTTCGAGTGCCTGAACGACGCGGGCGCCGCCCGGGCCCTCCTCGACGCCGCCGCGGCCTGGTGCCGGGAAAGGGGCATGGACGCGCTCCGGGGGCCGATGAACCTGTCCATGAACGACGAATGCGCGTTCCTCCTCGAGGGTTTCGACTCGCCCCCGGCCGTCATGATGCCGTACAACCCGCCCTATTACTTGGACCTCATGGAGGCCTGCGGCCTGGCCAAGGCCAAGGACCTCTTCGCCTTCCGCCTGGACAGCGACCGGACGGGGACGGCCAAGGTCGAGGCCGCCCTGGCCCGCCTTCCGAAGACCCAGGAATTCTCGTTCCGCACCATCTCCAAGGACCGCCTGCTTGATGACGCCCTGAAGGTCGCCGAGATCTACAACGCCGGGTGGCGGGGGAACTGGGGCTTCGTGCCCTGGACGGCCGAGGACATGCGGCATATGGCCCGCGGCCTCGCCCATGTCGCCGATTTCGACATCATTCTCCTGGCCGAACGCGAAGGCCGGCCCGTGGGGTTCGCCTTCGGGCTGCCCAATCTCAACGAGGTCCTCATCCGGCTGAACGGCCGGCTGACCCCGCTCGGCTACGTCAAGTTCCTGGCCGGCCGGAGGTCCATCCAGGGCGTTCGGGCCCTGGTCTTCGGCGTCCTGCCGGAATGCGCGCACACCGGCCTGGCCTATCTCCTCTACGACCGGTTCGCCCGGGCCATCCTGTCCAAGGGCTATGCGTGGTGCGAGCTGTCGTGGCAGCTCGAGGACAACGAGGCCGTCAACCGTTTCGCGGCGTCCCTCGGCGCCGTCCCGTACAAGAAATACCGGATCTACGAAAGACCGATCTCCGGGAAAGGGGCATGACACCGATGAAGATCCATCAAGGCAAGCTCCAGGCCAAAGGCTATCGGATCGCCATCGTCCTCAGCCGTTTCAACAGCTTCGTTGCCGAGCGGCTGCTCGAAGGGGCCCTGGAGGCCCTCCAGAAGATGGGGGCCCAGGAAGCGGACCTGGCCGTCTACAAGGTGCCGGGATCGTTCGAGGTCCCGCTCGTGGCCAAGAAGATCGCCAAAGCCAAGACGGCCGACGGCATCCTCTGCATCGGGGCCCTCATCCGCGGCGATACCCCCCATTTCGACTTTCTCAGCGCCGAGGTGACCAAGGGACTGGCCCAGATCGCCATGGAGGACGGCGTGCCCGTCTCCTTCGGCATCCTGACCGTCGACACCATCGAGCAGGGCATCGAGAGGGCCGGGGCCAAGGCCGGGAACAAGGGCGCCGACGCGGCCTTCTCGCTCGTCGAAACGCTGAACATGATCAAGGAGGCGGGTCTCCGCTGAGCGGCGACCGGCTCGAGCCATGGGACAACGCCGCAAGGCGCGGGAGTGCGCCCTCCAGATCCTGTTCCAGCTCGAGTTCAATGCCGGGGACCCCAAGGATATCCTCAAGGGCTATTGGGAGCGCCAGAAGGTCCCGGCCCAGGTCCGGGCCTACGGGAGCTGGATCGTCGAGACCATCGCGGCCCGCGGCGAGGAGATCGACGCCGCCATCCAGGCGGCTTCCAAGAACTGGCGCCTGGCCCGGATGGCCGTCGTCGACAGGAACATCCTCAGGATCGCCGTCTGCGAACTCCTCCACGAGCCGTCGCTCGTCCCGGCGATCGTGATGGACGAGGCCATCGAGATCGCCAAGCGCTACAGCGGTGACGAGTCGGCCGTCTTCGTCAACGGCGTCCTCGACGCCGTCGTCCGGCGCCTCGGGGACGGGCCGGACGCGGCCGGGGCGCCGGAGCGAGAAGGAAAGCATGAGTAAGAAAGACGCACCCGCGGAGCTCGACCAGGACGTCGCCCGGCGCGACAAGCACGGGAAGCTCGCCCTGGCGGGGGTCCCGCTCTTCCCCTACAAGGCGCCCCGGACCCACGATGTCTCGGGGATCGTCGGCGCCTTCGCCGGACGCTCCGCGGCCGAGCTCGAGGACGCGAAGACGGTCGTGACCGTCCCCGGACGGATCATGTCCATCCGCAAGATGGGCCGGGCGACCTTCTTCCATATCTCGGACGGGCGGGCCAGGCTCCAGGCCTACATCCGGGAGGACAAGGCCGGGGTCGAGGCCTACGAGCGCTTCGGGCTTCTCGACCTCGGCGACGTCGTCTCCGTCTCCGGGACTCTTTTCAAGACCCGGACCGGCGAGCTGACCGTCCTGTGCGGGACCGTCACGTTCCTGGCCAAGTGCCTCCACCCCCTGCCCGAGAAGTGGCACGGCCTCCAGGACGTCGAGCTGCGCTACCGTCAGCGCTACCTGGACCTGATCATGAACCCCGAGGTGGGCGAGGTCTTCCGGCTGCGGAGCGCCATCGTCGCCCATATCCGCAGGTTCTTCGACGAGCGGGGCTACATCGAGGTCGAGACGCCGATGATGCACGTCGTGCCCGGCGGGGCCCTGGCCCGGCCCTTCAAGACCCACCACAACGCGCTCGACCTGGACCTCTACCTCCGCATCGCGCCCGAGCTCTTCCTCAAGCGGCTCATCGTCGGCGGCCTCGACAGGGTCTACGAGATCAACCGGAGCTTCCGCAACGAGGGCCTCGATGCCCAGCACAACCCCGAGTTCACCATGCTCGAGTTCTACGAGGCCTACAAGGACTACTACGACATGATGGACATGACCGAGGAGCTCCTGACGGGCCTGGCCGTCGCCCTCCGCGGCGGCGAGGAGGTCCCCTTCGGCGACCATCGGGTCTCGTTCAAGCGCCCCTACGAGCGGCTTAAATTCGTCGACGCCTGCGTCAAACACAGCGGCCTCGCCCCGGGCCGGATCGCGGACCGGCCGGGCCTGATCGCCTTCGCCGAGGGCCTGGCCCCGGACAAGAAGCCGCTGACCTATGGCCGGGCCCTCGACGTCGTCTTCGACCGGTTCGTCAAGGACAAGATCGTCCAGCCGACCTTCATCACCCATCCGCCCCGGGAGATCTCCCCGCTGGCCAAGGCGTCCCGGGACGATCCCGAGGAGGCCGAGCGGTTCGAGCTCCTCATCGCCGGTATGGAGGTCGCCAACGCCTTCTCGGAGCTGACCGACCCGGCCGAACAGAAGGCCATCTTCGAAGAGCAAGCCGAGGCCAAGAAGCGCGGGGACGAGGAATCCCACCCCGTCGATATGGACTACGTCGAGGCCCTCGAGTACGGCCTGCCTCCCACGGGCGGCGAGGGCATCGGCATCGACAGGCTGACCATGATCCTGGCCGATCGGAGGACCATCCGGGAAGTCATCCTGTTCCCCCTGCTGAGGCCGAAATAGAGCCATGAGCTTCGAGCTGTTCGTCGCCAGGCGCTACCTCACGGCCCGGAGGAAGCAGGCCTTCATCTCCGTCATCACGCTGATCTCCGTCGCCGGCATCGCCATCGGGGTGGCCGCGCTGGTCATCGCCATCGCCCTCATCACCGGCTTCCAGGGCGACGTCCAGGACAAGATCCTGGGCGCCACCTCCCACGTCATGGTCTCGGACCTCGGCGCCCGCGGCCTCGAGGACTACGAGGCGATGGCCGAGACGATCCGGGCCATCCCCGGGGTCGAATCGGTCTCGCCCGTCGTCTACAGCACCGTGCTCGTCACCGGGATCGGGGAGAGCTCGGGGGCCCTGGTCAAGGGCATCGATTTCGAGCGGGAGAGGCCGACCTCGCCCTGGCTCCAGAGTCTCGAGGCCGGCGGCCTCCCCGAGACGGGCGGGGCCAGGGAGGGCCTCCTCCTCGGCCGGGAGCTGGCCCTGCGGATCGGGGCCCAGGTCGGCGACGTCGTCGGCCTCGTGACCGCCTCCTCGACCCTGTCCCCGATGGGGCTCCTGCCCAAGCGGAAGACGTTCGAGGTCGCCGGGATCTTCAATACCGGCCTCTACGAGTTCGACAGCTCGACGGCCCTGGTGGCGATCGGCGTCGCCCAGAAGCTCTTCGGCCTCGAGGGTCGGGCCAGCTATATCCAGGTCAAGCTCGAGGACATCTTCGCCGCGCCGGCGATCGGCGCGAGGATCCAGGCGGCCCTTCCGCCCGTCGTCTACATCACGACCTGGATGGAGCTCAACAGATCGCTCTTCTCGGCGCTCAAGCTCGAGAAGAACATCATGTTCCTGACCATCACCCTGATCGTCATCGTCGCCGCTCTCAACATCATCGCCACGCTCATCCTCATGGTCATGGAGAAGACGCGCGACATCGGCACGCTCATGGCCATCGGCGCGACGCCCCTGATGGTCAACCGGATCTTCTTTTTCCAGGGCGCGCTCATCGGCGTGATCGGGACGGCCCTCGGCGTCGCCCTCGGCCTGGGCTGGTGCGCCTTGGCCAACGCGTTCGAGCTCATCAAGATCCCCGTCGACATCTACCAGATCTCCTACGTGCCGTTCAGGATGAGGCCCCTAGACCTCGCGGCGATCGTCGGGGTCACCCTGCTCATCTGCTTCGTCTCGACCCTCTTCCCGGCCCGCCGCGCGGCCCGGGTGGATCCCGTGGTGGCGTTGAAATATGAGTGATCCCGTGCTCGTCGCCGAGGCCCTGGGGAAGACCTACCCCCTGCCCAAGGGCGAGCTGCGGGTCTTCGAGGGCCTCGGCTTCGCGCTCGAGCGGGGCGAGCTCGCGGCCGTCATGGGCGCGTCGGGCGTGGGCAAGACGACCC
>DSDX01000315.1 GCA_011048485.1 Candidatus Aminicenantota bacterium
GCCGCCAGTCGCCGGCATAGTAGACGGCCACGATGAAGGACCACAGGATGGTGTTGACGCTCGAGACCTCGTAGGACCGGAACATGGCCTCCTCGGCGTCTTTGGCCCGCAGGAACTTGATCGGGAAGCGCTCCCAGATCGGGACCGTGAATGTGCCCAGGATGGACGAGATGACGCCGATGGCCCGGATGATCAGGGGATAGACGATCCACTTCAGGGCGTGGCTCGGGTCGAGGGCCATCAGGGCCAGCCCCAGGATCAGCCCGGAGACGATGGTCACCTCGTAGGACTCGAAGATGTCGGCGGCCATGCCGGCGCAGTCCCCGACGTTGTCGCCGACGAGGTCGGCCACGACCGCGGCGTTGCGCGGATCGTCCTCGGGAATGTCCTTCTCGACCTTGCCGACGAGGTCGGCGCCGACGTCGGCGGCCTTGGTGTAGATGCCGCCGCCGACCCGCATGAACAGGGCCAGCAGCGTGCCGCCGAACCCGAAGCCGAGCAAGGCGTCGGGCGCGGCCGTGCCGAAGACCATGAAGATGAGCGTGCCGCCGAACAGGCCCAGGCCGTCGGTCAGCATGCCCGTGATCGTCCCGGCGTAGTAGGCGATGGACAGGGACTCGTTGAAGCCCCTGCGGGCCGCCGAGGCCGCCCTCACGTTGGCCTGGATGGCCATGCGCATCCCTAGCTGCCCGACGAGGAGCGAGAACGACGCGCCCATGATGAAGGCGACCGTGCGCCCGATGGCGATGACGATCTGGGCGCTCTTCGCACCGAACTCGGCCACGGCCTCGCGGCTGGCCGGCACGACGTAGACGCTCAGGAACAGGGCCACCGTCAGGAGCCCGATGATGGGCAGGATCTTCCGGAGCTGCGTCTTGAGGTAGCTGTCGGCGCCGATGCGGATGGCGTTCCAGACTTCCTGCATCTTCGGCGTGCCCTTGTCCTTTTTGAGCACGACCTTGCGCAGCATCCAGGCGTACCAGAGGCTGATGAAGGCCGTCACCATGACCCCGCAGATGGCGATCTGCTCGAACGAGTTCAGCCCGTGGCGGGCGAGACCCAGGATATTCATGCGCGTCTCTCCTGAGAACGGGAATGGAGGAAAAGCCGATATTTTACACAAGTCCGGGCAAAAATCAACCCCGATTTTGTGCTATAATGCCGCTCTTATGTCCGGAGGACACGCCCGTTCGATGAGCGATTACCGGTTCCTTTTCAAGCCGTTCGCCGCAATGACCGAGGCCGACTACGCCGAGGTCGGCTTCCGCTCCGGGCTGGAGATCCACCAGCAGCTCCTGACCGAAAAGAAGCTCTTCTGCCGCTGCCCGGCCGGCCGCTACAGCGAGACCTACGACGCCGAGATCCTGCGCCACATGCGGCCGACCCTGTCCGAGCTCGGCGAGTACGACGGCACGGCCCTGATGGAGTTCAAGACCAAGAAGGAGATCATCTACCGGATCAACCGGGAAACGGTCTGCACCTACGAAATGGACGACACGCCGCCGTTCATGATGGACGAGGAGGCCCTCGACATCGCCCTCGGCGTGGCCATGCTCTACAACCTCAACCTCGTCGACGAGCTCCACATCGCCCGCAAGCAGTACCTCGACGGCTCGATCCCGACCGGCTTCCAGCGGACGACCATCGTGGGCGTCAACGGCTTCGTCCCCTACAAGGACCGCCGCATCTCCATCGTCCAGCTCGGCCTCGAGGAGGACGCCTGCCGCGAGGTCAGCGACGTCGGGCACCGCCGCGTCTACCTGACCGACCGCCTGGGCATGCCCCTCATCGAGACCGTGACCGGCCCGGACATGCGGACGCCCCAGGAGGTGGCCGACGTGGCCCAGATTCTCCGCCGGCTGGTCCGCAGCACGGGCCGGGTCCGGACCGGCATGGGCGCCGCCCGCGAGGACGTCAACGTCAGCGTCCGCGGCGGCACCCGGGTCGAGATCAAGGGCGTGCCGCGCATCCCCCGCATCCCGCTCCTGACCTACCACGAGGCCATGAGGCAGTGGAACCTGCTCCGCCTGCGCGAGGAGCTCCGGCGCCGGGGGATCACCGCCGAGACCTTCGCGTCCGGGTCGGAGGACGTCACCCGGATCCTGCAGAAAACGAGCTACCAGCCCATCCGGGACGCGCTGGCCGAAGGCGCCGTGGCCGCGGCGGTCGTCCTGCGCGGCTTCCGGGAGCTGCTCAACTGGCAGACCCAGACGAACACCCGCTTCTCGCGCGAGATCTCCGACCGGGTCCGCGTCGTCGCCTGCCTGACCAAGCTCCCCAACATCGTCCACTCCGACAGCCTCTCGGAGACGCTCTCGAGCGCCCGATGGGAGGCCGTGCGCAAGGCGGCCGGGGCGACCGCGGACGACACCGTGGTCGTCGTCTGGGGCCCGTCCGAGGACGTCAAGACCGGGGTCCAGGAGATCGCCATCCGGGCCAAGGAGGCCGCGGTCGGCGTCCCCTCCGAGACGCGCCAAGCCCTGCGCGACGGCACCAACGGGTTCGAGCGCATCCTGCCCGGCCCGGACCGCATGTATCCCGATACCGACCTGCCGCCGAAGAAGGTCACCGAGGAGCGGCTCGAACAGATCCGCCGCGGCCTACCCGCCCCGATCTGGACGCGCGAGGCCTGGTACCGGGGAATGGGGTTGCCCGAGGACGTCGTCGAGCCGCTGGCCATGTCGAAGTGGGCCGGCTTTTTCGAGATGGTGGTCAGGGATTGGAGGGTGGATCCGGTCGCCGCCTCGGTCGCCCTCATCCAGTTCGCCAAGCGGCTTCGGAAGGAGGGACTGGACGCGGGGTCGATCGGGCTCGAGGAGATGCGGCGGATCTTCGCCCTCTTCCGCGACCGGACCGTCTCCCGCGACGGCCTCTTCGCCCTCATGGCGAAGGCCGCCCGGGGCGAGGCCCTGCCCGGGCCCGGCGAGGTCCGCCCGGCGACCGAGGAGGAGGTCTACGCCGAGGTCGCGGCCGGCCAGGCCAAGCTCGCCGGAATGAAGGTCCACAACCCCGACAAAAAGGCCCACGTGCTCATGGGCTTGGTCATGACCGCTCTCCGCGGCCGGGTCGAGGGCGCCGCCGTCCTTGAGCGCGTCCGGGCCGCCGCTGAAGGGACCTGCTGATGGCCGGCGACGACTCCTATAAAGGCTATCGGGGCGAGGCCCTGGAGACGCTCAAGAGGTTCCAGGCCCTGGTCTGGAGCGACGCCGAGATCAAGACCTCCCGCGGCACCTACACCGGCATCATCCTGCCGCGCTCCGAGACGGCCGACCCCCATCACATCGTCATCAAGCTGCGCTCGGGCTACAACATCGGTCTCGCGGCCCGTTCCGTCGAGGACATCACGATCAGCGGCCGCAAGGAGGCCCACTACAAGATCCCCGAGAAGGAGTTCCCCTACGATCCGGCCAAGCCGAACGTCAAGCTGCTCGGCACGGGCGGGACGATCGCCAGCCGCCTCGATTACCGGACCGGCGCCGTCATCCCGGCCTTCTCCCCAGGCGAGCTCTACGGCTCGGTCCCGGAGCTGGCCGATATCTGCAACCTCGAGACGGAGAAGCTGTTCGGCGTCTTCAGCGAGAACATGGGCCCCGAGCAGTACATCGCCACGGCCAAGGCCATCGGCCGCGAGATCGCCAAGGGCGTCCAGGGCATCGTCATCGGCCACGGCACGGACACCATGCACCACACGGCGGCCATCCTGTCGTTCATGGTCCAGGACTCGCCCGTGCCCATCGTCATGGTCGGCTCCCAGCGCTCCTCGGACCGGCCTTCGTCCGACGCCGCCCTCAACCTCATGCACAGCGTCAAGACGGCGGCCGAGAGCGACATCGCCGAGGTCATGGTCTGCATGTTCGGGCCGACCTCGGACATGTACGGCCTGCTCCACCGGGGGACGCGGGTCCGGAAGATGCACTCGAGCTACCGCTCGACCTTCCGGACGATCGGCGACATCCCCATCGCCATGGTCAGCCGGGAGACGATCACGCCGCTGCGCCAGGACTACAAGCGGCGGCGGACCGACCGGGACGTCAAGATCGACACCTCGTTCGAGGAGCTCGTCTCCATCGTCTATTACTACCCGAACATGAAGCCGGACATCATCGACTCGCTCATCGACAACGGCTACCGCGGCATCATCATCGCCGGGACCGGCCTAGGCCACGTCAACAAGCCTCTCTACCCCGCGCTCAAGAGGGCCCGGGACAAGGGCGTCGCCGTCTACATGACCGTCCAGACGCTCTGGGGCTACGTGCAGATGTACGTCTACGACACGGGCCGCGACATGATGGAGCTCGGCGTCATCCCGGCCGCCAACATGCTGCCCGAGGTGGCCTACGTCAAGCTGGCCTGGGCCCTGGGCCGGACCTCCGACGTCGAGGAGGTCCGGCGGATCATGCTGACGCCGGTCGCCGGCGAGATCACCGAGCGGGAGCCGTCCAACGGCTACCTCATCTTCCAGGGCGGCATCCCCGAGGTCGAGGAGTTCATCTCGACCATCAAGAAATAGAAATCCGCTCCTGTTCTTCTAGCCGTTCATCGCGAGGCGGCAACGGCTGACGCTCCAAGGCCCCCACGCTGGAAGGGGGGCCCGCCGCTATTTCTGTTGCCCAGCCGAGAAGATGAGCGGCCCTTCTAGAATTCGAAGCGGACCCCGAGCCGCATGACGCGCGGGTTGAGGACCTCGTTGGCGAGCCGGTTCGTGGGATTGGGGGCGTATTCCTCGGTATCCACGTAGTAAGTGCCGAGGTAGGCGTCGTAGGCCCTGTTGACCACGGCCGAGTTGAGCAGGTTGAAGATGTCGGCCATGACGACCATCCGGCCGGGGCCTAGGGAAAAGCTCTTCTCGAGCCGGAGGCTGAGGTTGCCGAGGGCCGGCAGCCTATCCTTGGTCAGGCTCTGGAGGTAGACGACGGAGGACCGGTACGGGCCCGGCCAGGATCCCGGGTCGGCGTAGGCCAGGACGATGTAATTCGGGATCTTCCAGCCCTCCCGTGCCAAGAACGTCGCCGCGACGCTGAATCCCGCCGGAAGCTGGTAAAGGCCGCTGACCTTGGCGATCCAGCGGGCGTGCATCTGGACGTCGGCCTTGCCTGCGCTCCCCGTCCCCTGGTTGCCGTAGGGCTTGCCGTCGAGGGCCCATTGGTTGGTCGGATCGATGAAGGACTCGCCCCAGTGGACGCGCTGGTCCTGGAGCGTCAGCGAGGCGTTCATGAACCAGCGCTTGGACAGCCGCTTTGTGACGGCCAGGTCGAGCCCGACATAGCTCCGGTAGGAATCGCTCTTATCGACCAGGCGATAGGGCGTATCGCCTGGGAAGTCCTCGACCGGGAGGTACCAGGACCGCCCGCCGGCGTCGCCGAGATCGATCGTCGTGTCCTCGTCGACCGTGATCGTGTCGGGCACGGTCCCGGCGACCGTGTACCAGGTCCCGGTGTTGTCGATGACCAGGTCCGGGGTCGAGGGATAGAGGTCGGCCGGGTAGAAGAACTTGGCCCAGTCGAATCGGTCGTAGCGCCGGTACGTGATCGCCGCGGAGGCGGCCAGGTCGGGCCCGAGCTCCTTCTCGAGGCTGAGCATGACCTCCCGGGTCCGGGGCGAGGTCTTGACGTTCCTGGCCTCCGGATCGATGTCGCTGCGGAAGAACGTCGTCAGGCTGTCGTAGTTGACGGCCTCGCGGTCCTCCCAGTCGTAACCCGCGTAGTTCCCGGCCAGGTAGGCGTCGCCCTCGAACCCGCCCTCGACCGCTTCCAGGGCCTCGGCCGTGAGGCCTCCGCCCGACGCGAAAAGGGCGTAGAGCTGGTTCGGCGCCTCGGGGTGGGCCGGCGAGTATTTCCAGAAGACCTCCGTAAGGTCGATCACGGAGTCCTCGTCGGCGTCGTTCCACCAGAAGTTCAGGTTCCCGGCGATGCCCAGCGGGCGGGGGACGTTGGCCCCCGCGGCGAGGATGTCGCCGTATTGGGCCAGGGCCAGCTTGAGCACCGTCCGGCCGTCGCCTTTGAGGTCCCAGCTCAGGCCGATCCGCGGCGACCAGGTGCTCCATTCGTATTTCGGGTCGATCGCCTTGATCGAAAGCGACGGGAAGACCGCTTGGAGATTGGTCATGGTATCGCTGGCGAAAGCGTTCGTCCAGCCCGAGACGACCGTGCTCAGGCCGACGGACCCGGACGAGGGCTCCTGGTAGTCGTAGCGCAGGCCCAGCTGCAGGGTGAGCCGGCCCGAGGTCATCGTGTCCTGGAGGTAGGCGGACGACCGCTTCACGCGGTCGGACCGTCTGTTCTCCCTTTCGATGGCGACGTATTGCCAGTCCGCCGGCGGGACGACGAGGCCCTCGCCCAGGTCGATCAAGGGCTCGGTCAGGTTCCTGAGGATCCGGTAATTCTGGGCGTAGCCGGCGTCGCTGTTCTGGGTCCAGTTGGAGAACTCGACGCCGCCCTTGATCTCGTGGTCCAGGCCCAGGAGATCGTCCCGGAAAAGCGTGGCCGAGACCTGCAGGGCCCCGTTCTCCTGGATGACCTCGCTGTAGTCCCAGGACTTGTTCAGGTCGTCCGAGAAGGCGACATAGCGGCCTTCGGAGACGTCGAAGACGACGGGATTGGTCAGGTCCGGGTCGACCATGGGCTTGGTCCGCTGGCCGGTCCGGGTCCACACGTACTTGGCCGAGAGGGTGAACGAACGGCCGAAAGACTGCGAGTCCTGGATCTTGCCGATCGGGCCGCCCAGCCGGTAGAGGCCCGACAGACGGTCGCCCTCGGGCTTGGCGAACCCGGAGTTGACGCCGTACCGGTCCTTGGCGCTGGTCATGAAGAAGGCCTCGAAGGAGTTGCCGCGGAAAGGCTCGGCGTTGAGCTTGAAGCCGGCGTTGCTGTAGAGCGCCCGATCGGGGGTGTCGAGGATCGTGTAGGTGAAGACGTCCTGGGCCCCGTAGGCGCCCCAGAGCCAGAGCCTGTTCTTAAAGATGGGACCGCCGACGTTGAAGCCGTAGTCCGTGATCCGCTCGATGCGGTTCGTGTTCGAGACGCCCTCGTCCCGGAGGGCGTCGGTCAGGTTGCCGGCCTGGAACGCGTTGTCGGTCAGATAGAGCCTGGCCGAGCCGCCGAGCGCGTTGCCGCCGCGCCGGGTCAGGATGTTCACGGCGATGCCGCCCGTCGGCTGGGTGACGTCGGCCGCGCCGCCGGTCGTGACCGCGATGGCCTCGATCGCGTCGAAGTCGAAGCGGACCGTGGAGGCGCCGAGTTCGACCGGATCGGTGACATCGATGCCGTCGATGGCCCAGGTATTGGCC
>DSDX01000018.1 GCA_011048485.1 Candidatus Aminicenantota bacterium
CGTCGTGGACCACCTCGGTGACGGCGATGCCTTGGCCCTCGACCACAGGGGGACCGCGCCTCTGCTGGCCAGAGGCATTGACCCTGTGGCCCTCTTGCGGGAATGCCTGGGCCGCGAGGACGGAATCTGCGCCGGCCGGGGAGGTCACATGCATCTTTTCTCCCCCGCCCACCTCGCGGCTTCTTCCGGCATTGTGGGCGCCTCGGGGCCGGCCGGAGTCGGCTTTGCCCTCGCCGCCGAGCATCTTCGTCCTGGACACATCGCCGTTTCGTTCTTCGGCGAGGGATCGATGAACCAGGGCATGCTCCTCGAATCCCTGAACCTCGCCACGGCCTGGAAGCTCCCCCTCATCTCCGTCTGCAAAGACAACCGATGGGCTATAACGACGCCGTCGCCGTCCGTCACCGCCGGCAACATGGCCGACCGGGTCAAGGGCTTCGGGCTGCCGTTCTTCGAAATCGACGGCGTCGATATAGGTGCCGTGTGGGAAGCGGCGAAAAAAGCCGTTGAGCGGGCCCGCAACGGGGGCGGCCCGGCGTTTCTCCTGGCCCACTGCGTTCATCGAGAAGGGCACTTTCTCGGCTATCAGCCCTTCCGCATGACCAAGCACCCCGTCAAGGAGATGGCGCCCCTGGCCGTTCCCATAGCCAAGTCCCTGCTTAGGCGACAAGGGGCCTCGCCCACCGTGAGACTGGGAGCCCTGGGCGACCTGATGAAACGGATCCGGGCGGAAGCCAAGGAGGCTCTTTCTCCCGCCAACGATCCCGTTGCCCGAGCCCGTCGGCTCCTGGAAGCCGATCCAACCCGCCTAGCCAATCTGGAGGCAACGGTACGGAACCAGGTCCTGGCCGCCGTTCGGGCGGCCCTGGCCTGATGAGAACAGAGGGGAAATGATATGCGCCAGATGAGGTTCGATGAGGCTATCGATGACGCCCTGGGGTCCGCCATGGAAAGGGACGATCGCATCGTCTTCTACGGTGAAGACGTCCGATTGATTCATCACGACCTCTATGTCCGGTTCGGAGCACGGCGGGTACGAGACACGCCGATCAGCGAGGCGGCTTTCGTCGGCGCGGCCGTTACGGCCAGCATGGCCGGCCTGCGTCCCGTGGTCGAGGTCATGATGGTCGATTTTCTCGGCGTCGCGGTCGATAGCCTGCTCAACCAAGCCTCCAAGGTGGAGGCCTTCTCAGGCGGAAAATGGAAGGCCCCGATGGTTGTTAGGACGACCTGCGGCGGTGGATTGGGGGACGGAGGCCAGCATCAGCAATCCCTCTGGGGATGGCTGGCTCACATTCCGGGACTTGAGGTCGTCGTCCCTTCCAACCCTGCCGACGCGGGCGGATTCATGCAGGCGGCGCTGGCCCGCGAAGGCCCGGTTATCTTTATGGAGCCCAAGCTCCTATCCGCCACTTGGCGGGATTTCCTCGGTTCCGGCGGCCGCAAGACCGTCAAGTTCGATGTCCCTGAGACCGGAGCCAAGGGCCCGGTCCCGGACGCCTGGCGACCGTTGCCTTTCGGACGGGCGGCCGTCATCCGCGAGGGGACAGACTTGACGCTGGTGAGTGTGGGGGTTGGGGTCCACCGGGCCCTCGAAGCGGCCACCGCGTTGGATGAACGAGGGATTCACGCCGAAGTCGTCGATCTGCGGACCGTTTCGCCCCTGGACAAGGACCTGCTTATAACATGCGTTTCCCGGACAAAAAGACTGCTCGTCGTCGACGAGGATTACGAGCCGTGCGGCCTGTCGGGCGAGCTGGCGGCCCTGGCTCTGGAAGCGGGCCTATCGTTCGCCTTCGCCCGCGTATGCACTCAAGGCATCATCCCCTACGCGCGGGAAGAGGAGGCTCGAATTCTCCCCAACAAACAGCGCATCGTTGAGGCCGCCCTCAGACTCATGCCATAGCGGGCCGGATCAGGGCCCCAGACGGCTAGACGCCAAGCCTACCGCTGAGCCTGTTTTCTCAGGGGAACAGCCCGAGCAGCCCTCTACTTCCCTTAATTCGATTGTTGTATAATGGGCGTCACGAATGAAGATGACGCTCAGGAAGAAGATCCTTCTTGGTTATGGCATCGCCCTGGTATTGACCGTCGTAGTCTTAGCCTGGGCGGTCGTCAATCTCTTTCGGTTGGGCAAGGCCAGCAAGGCCATCCTCAGGGAGAACTATAATAGCATCATAGCCGCCGAGCACATGATCGACGCTATCGAAAGGCAGGACAGCGGCGCCCTGATCCTGCTCCTGGGCTTCGAGGAAGGCAGTCAACAATTTCGCGAGAACGAGGTCAAGTTCCTCGAGTGGTTCTCCCGGGCCAAGGATAATATCACGATCGAGGGAGAAGCCGAGATCATCAGCCGAATCAACGAAGGTTACCAGCGGTTCCTTATCGACTATTCAAGTTTGGAGGGGCTAAAGGGAAGGCAGGGGGAGGAGGCCAACAATTTCTATCACTCGACGCTCCTGTTATCGTTTCTGTCCGTTCGCGACGCCTGCGCCGAGCTTCGCCTGATCAACGAGGCCACGATGGTCAAGGCCAGCAACAACGCGCGAGCCGTGGCCCAGCGGGCGATCTGGTCAATGCTGGCCGTTGGATTGACGGCCGTAAGCCTGGGGTTGGCCTTCAGCCTCATGCTGGCCGGTTTCCTGACCCGGCCTCTTGGCCACGTCATGTCGGCCGTCCAGAGCATTGCTTCAGGAGATTACGACGTCACCGTCCCCGACCGCTCCTCAGACGAGCTGGGCCTCCTTGCCGGCGAGTTCAATGAGATGACGGCAAAGCTCCGCCGCTATCGGGACATGAACGTTGAGAGCCTCCTGGCCGAGAAAACCAAGAGCGAAGCCATCATCGGGAGCATCGAAGACGGCATTCTTCTCATAGACGAAGAGTTCGATATCGCAGGCATCAATCCGGCGGCGGCCAAGGCTCTCGGGACGACTGTCGAACAGGCCCGGGGCCGCCACTTCCTCGAGCTGTTAAAGGACGAACGCCTCTTCGCCAAGGTCAAGGCCTCCGTTGAGTCCGAACGCCCCCCGAAGGTCGAAGAGGGCGAGGACGTTATCACGCTCAGGCAGGAAGGCGAGCCCAGCTTTCATCAGTTCGCCATTACCCCCATACACGCCAAGTCAGGCCAGTTCCTCGGGGTCGTGCTTCTGCTCCGGAATATCACCCGGCTCAAAGAGCTCGACCGCCTCAAGAACGAGTTCGTCATGATGGCCTCGCATGAGTTGAGAACCCCGCTGACAGGCATCGGCATGAGCATCGACCTGCTCCTCGAAAGGACGGGAGACAAGATCCCTCCGGACGACCGCGAGCTCCTGACGGCGGCCCAGGAGGAGACCAGGAGACTCAAGGCGCTGGTCAACGACCTTCTGACACTGTCTAAGATCGAGTCGGGGCGCATCGAGATGGATTTCGAGGCTACCGACCTTCAGTCCCTGTTCAACAAGGTCGTCGACAATATGAGGGCCCAAGCCGAGGACAAACATATCGATCTGGTCGTCGATTTTCCGCCTGACTTGCCCGGCGTCCGAGTCGACCCGAACAAGATCGCTTGGGTCCTGACCAATCTTGTCGCCAACGCGATCCAATCAATAAAGGAGGGCGGTTCTGTACGGATCTCAGGACGTAGGATTTTGCCCAGAGTCTACGTGTCCGTGGCCGATACGGGAGCCGGGATTCCCTTCGAGCTCCAATCACGAGTGTTCGACAAGTTCGTCCAAGTCGGTGACGGGGAAGGCCATGGAACCGGCCTCGGACTCGCCATATGCAAGGAGATCGTGCACGCCCATGGCGGCACGATTTGGGTCGATTCGACCCCCGGGGAAGGGAGCACGTTTACATTTGCCGTCCCGGAGGCCGCCTGAGGCGAAAGGAGCATCATGGACAAAACGAACGCCATCCTCATCGTCGATGACGAAAAGAATATCCGGCTGACGCTGCTAAGGGCCCTCGAGTCTTTCGGCGCCGATCTCGATACAGCCGTCAACGGCGAGGAAGCTCTGGCCAAGCTCCGTGAAAAGGAATTCAGCCTGATCATGCTTGACCTCAGGATGCCGGGCATTGACGGCATGGATGTCCTGCGAAAGGTCAGGGAGTTGAGGCCGGACATTAAAGTCATCATCCTGACGGCATTCGGCACGGTCGAGCGGGCCGTCGAGGCCATCCAGCTGGGTGCCGTCGACTTTCTGCAAAAGCCGTTTGTGCCCAACGAGATCCGGGAGATCGTCACGCGCGTTATGGACCGCGAGGCGATCGATGCGCAGAAGGCGGCCGATTTCGCGTCTCTTCTTGAACTGGCTAAGCGTAGCATCGGGGAAAGACATATCGAGGCCGCGGAAGAGCAGATCCGACGCGCCATCTCAATCGATCCGTTGCGCCCGGAAAGCTTCAATCTCCTCGGCCTCATACTCGAGGCCAGGAAGAGCCCTCTTGAAGCTCAAAAGCAGTATCGCGCCGCGCTGGCTCTGAATCCGACATTCGAAGCCGCCCGGCATAACCTGCATCGGCTGACTCATCGGCTGGCCGTGGGGCCCGAAGGCTCGGCGCTCGGGCCGGGACAGGGCAAAAAGGAGGCTTAGGCGATCCCCCATGCCAAGAAAGAAAAGCTATTTCATTATCATCGTCGGCTGCGGCCGCCTGGGCGGCTTCCTGGCCAACCGTCTGAGTCGGGGGGGGCATAGTATCGTAGTCATCGATAACAAGATGGCGGCGTTCGACAAGTTGTCATCCGATTTTAGCGGATTCAAGATCGAGGGAGACGCGACGGAAGCGGCCGTCCTCGAAAATGCCCGGGTTGATAAGGCCGATGCCCTCATCGCGGCAACGCGCGAGGACAACGCCAACCTCATGATCGCGCAAGTCGCCCGCAAGGTCTTCGGCGTTTCGAAAGTCGTCGCGCGCGTATTCGATCCATCCCGCGAAGAGATCTACCAGGACCTGGGCATCGATACCATCTGCCCAACGACTATTGCCACGGAAGAGTTCATCCGCTATCTGGCGGACGGCGAAGAACAGAACGAGCCATGAACGTCGTTGTCGTCGGCGGAGAGAAGCTCGTCTATTTCCTGACCCGGATCTTCATCTCCAAGGGCTATCATGTAGCCGTGATCAACAGGGATGCCGATGAATGCCGCCGGCTGGCCAAGGCTCTCCGTGCCCGGATCATCTTAGGTGACGGCAGCAATCCCCGCATCCTCGAGGAGGCCGGGGCCAATGCAGCCGACGCGCTTCTCGCCGCCACGCACCACGACCAGGACAATCTGGTCATCTGTCAGCTCGGAGTCAGGAAATTCCATATCCCGCGAACGCTGGCCTTGATCAATGATCCAGAGAACGAACCCGTCTTTGCCGCCCTTGGCGTGACTAGCGTGTTCTCCGCGACCAAGATCCTGGCAAACCTGATCGAGCAAAAAACGGGCTATGAGAGCATCGTCAACCTCATTCCTATCGAGGAGGGGAAACTCATCGTCGTCGAGACTATCCTTGAAGGCACATCGCCCGTTCTGAACAGATCCCTGAGGGACATCCGGCTCCCGGAGAACTCTCTTATCGCCGGCGTCCTCCGAAGCGGGCAGCCCATTGTGCCCCGGGGCGGGACCGTCCTGAAGCTCGGAGATCGCCTCATCACCATCTGCCAGCCCGAGGACATGGGTCAGGTCATCAAGACACTGACTGGGTAGCGAAGGGGGCAGATCTGTCATGAGGGTGGACTCGACGCTGCGCGACCGCTACAAGACGATCCTATCGTTGTCGGGGGGCATTTTCGTTATCGTTGGCCTCCTCATGCTCGTGCCTCTTCTAGCCGGCATCGGAAATCCGACCGGTTGGCTTGAGACTGCAGGTTTCCTGATGCCCTCCTTCGTTCTATTGGGCCTCGGTGCTTTCCTGAGCCTCTACTTCAGAAGGAAAAATCCGCCTCCCATGACATCACAGGATGGCGGCGTGATCGTCCTTCTTTGCTGGGTCGTCGTCTGCCTTGTATCGGCATGGCCATTCCTCGGCCTTCAGGGGATCGACTTCACTCATGCCGTTTTTGAGGCCGTCAGCGGCTGGACGACGACTGGATTGTCGGTCATCGATCCAGGTGCGGCCTCCCCGATGATCCTCCTCTGGCGGAGCTTGATGCAACTCGCGGGAGGGGCGGGATTCGCCATCATCATGCTTTCCTTGATGCCGGGGCCGGCGGGCACCGGGCTCTCGGAAGCGGAGGGCCGGGGAGAGCAGGTCGCTCCTCATGTTCGCAAGTCGGCCAGGCTCGTCCTAGAGATCTATGCGGGCTATGCCGTAATAGGCGTCGCCGCCTACGCACTGTGCGGGATGAGCCTGTACGACGCGATCAACCACGCTTTCGCCGCCATTTCGACGGGCGGCTTCTCGACAAAATTCGAAAGTATCGGTTTCTGGGACTCCCCCGGCGTCGAGGCCGTATCAATCTTCCTCATGGTCCTCGGAAGTACGAGTTTCCTGACAATCTATCTTTTCCTCCGCGGCCGATGGAGGGCCGGCCTTCGTTCAGGCGAGTTGAGGCTGGCCGGACTGCTTTCGGCGGCAGGCACTGTCTCGTTTTTTGCCCTGGTGACCGCGGGATCATATGGATCGCTGGGCAAAAGCTTCCGCATAGCCCTTTTCGAGACCGTCTCGGCTCTGACGACAACGGGTTTCACTACGACTTCTTATGCATCCTGGAGGGGCTTCGGCATGCTGGCCCTGCTCGGGTTGATGGTGGTCGGAGGAGGGGCGTACTCAACGGCGGGCGGCTTGAAACAGGCCCGTATCTTCCTCCTGGGAAAATCTCTCGTCTGGGAGATACGGCGCTTATTGCTGCCAAGATCGGCCGTTGTCCAGAACTATGTCTGGAGGGGCGAGGAGAAAGAATATATCTCGGCCAGCCAGATCGCGCAGGTTTCGAGTTTGGTCCTTCTTTATCTCCTCACGCTGTTCATCGGGAGCCTGGTCATAGCCGCTCATGGCTTCAGCCTCGAGGAGGCCGTTTTCGAGATGACGTCGGCCTTGAGCACGGTCGGCCTTTCCGCCGGCGTGACAGACGCCTCCACTCCCCCCGCCGTTCTTTGGACTGAGATCGCGGGCATGTTTTTGGGGCGCTTGGAGTTCTTGATCGTCTTTGCGACGGCCTTCAAGACGATACGGGACCTCCCGGGGCTCGCCAAGAAGCCTTGAGCCCAGGAAAATCGCGGTTAAGTCACTGATCAAAAACATGCCGGTGGAGGGAATCGAACCCACAC